>JASFEK010000133.1:0-5763 GCA_050124875.1 Caldifarciminota bacterium
CGCAATTCATGGGAAAAAGTTTCACTTTTCGAGCAAGGATCATAGGGTCTGTGATTGACAGGGTGAGCGTGAGGAGTATACTAACAATACCCTAGTACTATCCAAAGGAGGATTTATGATATTTGTGCTTTTGTTCTTTGCTCAATGGGGTAATGATAATCTCGAGGCCAAGTGTATGCATTCGATACCGCATCAGATGCATGCACGTGCCGAGTCGACCCATGCCTTCGACGTGTTGAAGTATGATCTTGATGTGGTCGTGCCCATGACCGAGCGCAGTATTCAGGGCACCAATAAGATCTCGTGCCGGAGCCGGGAAGATGGTTTGAACACTCTTGTACTGCACAGCTATACCTTGACCATTGATTCGGTGAAAGTGGATGGAGTCACCGCAACATTTTCCTGTGCCGGCGAGTCGCTGGTGATCAATTCACCGCAGACCTATAATAGCGGTGACAGTTTTGACATAGAGATTGGATATAATGGTTCGTGGTCGGTCGGCTCATATCAAACTGGCTTTTGCTATTATCCCAAAAACTACAACGGCAATACGCTGCATTCGCTGGCCTACACGCTGGGTGAACCCTGGGATGCAAGGCGCTGGATGCCGTGTTACGATGAGCCGTATGACAAGGCGGATTACGGTTGCATCATTACGGTGACCGCGCCGGATACATTTGTGGTGTGCGCCAATGGTGAGTTGATGAGTGTTGTGAACAACCCAAATAACACCGATACCTACACCTGGCAGGAAAACTATCCGGTCACCACATATCTAATGCATTTTGGCGTGTCGCGGTACGCCGAGTGGTCTGACTGGTTCTATAGCAATTCAGGTGATACGGTAGAGATCAAGCATTTCATGTGGCCCGAAGACTCGGCGACCTCTGTTTGGTCGTTCCAGTATTTGCCTGATGCGATGTATCTATTCGATTCGTTATATGGAAGCTATCCGTTTGACCGCTACGGCCAGGATGTTGTATACCCATATGCCTGGGGCGGGATGGAACACCAAGAACTCTCTACGATCCACCGAACCTGGTTACTGAATCAATCCGACCGGGGCATGGCCCATGAACTGGCCCACATGTGGTGGGGTGATATGGTAACCCTCGTTGATTTCCGGGATATCTGGCTCAACGAAGGATGCGCTACGTACAGCGATGCTAATTACATCTGGTATCATGAGAATCATAACTCATTCCTGAATCTTATGCAGACGCGTGCCCTCTACTATTTTCAATCTGATCAGCAGTGGCGTCATCCACTATATGACCCGCCATTGAGTGAGCTCTTTGATTACGGCTATACCTATTGTAAGGCGTGTTGGGTCATGCATATGCTGCGCTACCTTGATCAGGATCAATTCTTCCCGGCGATGCAGGCATACCGCGATTCGTTCGAGTATGGTAATGCGAGTACGGATGACATGAATGCGGTTTTCTCTGCGATGTACGGATGTGACCTCACCTGGTTCTTTGACGAATGGGTATATGGTCAAGGACATCCGGATTACCGCGTTTTCTGGGAGAGCGTCCCGGCTGGAAACGACTATCAGACCACGATATGCATTCATCAGTTGCAGACGAATGCACCGCCGGTGTTCCATATGCCGGTTGAGATCATGCTGTACACATCCGGTCCTGATACAATGATCCAGGTGCCGATCACGACTGCGCCGCAGCAGGTTATGCTCACGTTGCCTGATTCGGTGACGGCAATTGGCTTTGATCCCAATGCGTGGGTACTCAAGAATTGCCAGGTATTTGTCGGTATCGATGAATTCGGGCAGACATCTTTGACCAATGAATTATCATTCGCCAGCAACCCGACCCGTATTCCGCGAGTACGCTTCTCCCTGAATCATCAGTCCGATGTGACCATACTGCTCTACGACGTCAGCGGCCGCTTGGTCCGGGAGATACTGGTCGGAGAAAAGATCCCTGGGGACTATAGTATTGATATCGGACAGGTAAACGCCGGTATCTATTTCTGTAAGCTGAAGACCGACCAGGAGGAAGTTGTCGAGAAGCTGGTCATCATAGATTAACGCGGAATAACGGCATCTGCGTCCTACCTTCAAAGCGGGGCCGCTCCTTCAATGAATATGATTGGAGCGGTCCCGTCATCATTATTTAAGCAATTGTTGAAATGACAAAATAACATTGGGTTGCCTTGCAGAAATAGGAGGGTTGTCTTCAGCAAGATACCGTGATCAGCGGTACAAACATCTCCTTGCTACTCATTCCGCCATGGTTTGCCTTGAGGAAATGCATTGTCTCGCCCAGGAGGCAGTCTTTTATTACATAGTTGTCCTTCATGATCAGTACGTAGTCACCGATGCGGTCAAACAACGTCGGGTTTGGTTCATGAAGCCCGAAGAAATGTTTTCGTATCAATTGACGGTTTGTGTACATTGTACAGTAATCATTGAGGGCGGAATTGACATAGTTTCTGAATTGTTTCGTCTTGGACGGATGAACATAGCAGTAGGCAACACGTGGCTCGCCGCATAGGGGTAAAGTCAAGGTTTGGGCAAGCTCAGGGTGTTCTTCCAGGCTCATACGGTCCATGGTGTCGGTATCCACCAAGCCGTGATCAGACGTAATGAGTAAGGCGGTATTGGACTCTTTTAGCGAATCCGCTAAATTGGCGAGTGCGTTGTTCAATTCACGGAAATGGGTGAGAACCTCCGCGCTCCGCGTGCCGAATTCGTGGCACAGAGAGTCGAACTCTGCCCAGTAAACATACATGAATTTTCTGTTTTGATTTGAAACTGCAATTTCCTTGATCGTACTCAAACATTCCTGCAGTGAATTGTAGCTGAATTTGCGCGCGCCAATCGAAGTGGCCGATGTGAAGTCGGACTCGAATAAGTGCTGAGGAATTAGGTAGTAGGTTTCTGCCTTGAGTCGTGCAGATAAGGGTTTGCTGGTGAATATATGCTTGGGGTCAATCCCGGTTTTACCGAACGTAAGACCACCATAGCGGGGATTGAAGGGTAGTATGCGTGCGACTACGCCCAGCTCCTTGATGAGCATGAACCATCCGGTTATGGCATGCTGCTGCGGTGCGAGTCCGGTGAGGAAAGTTGTAATACCCGTTGCCGTAGTCGAGGGGAAAACCGATGTGACTTTTTCGTGCAGGTGCGTCCTGAGAAAACAGTCGGCATCTTGTTCCTGCAGGTATTCGTAGCCTAGTCCGTCAAGGACGATGAGCACCAGGTTCGTTGATCTTTTCAGGGTACTGATCTCGAGTCCGCGCAGCGGGTGGTAGTTGGATTTCTCTCCGTAGGCATGCATGATCGAACTCATCAGGTTGACAATGCTGCCATCTCTGTAATCAGGTAGACACATGCTTTTTTCGAGTTTGTGTGCCACTGAGTCGCGAAGAGTGTGGTGTTACTCTTGAGTATGCGCTTCCTGGAACTTCTTCAGTTGTTTTTGGAAGAAGTCGTTCTCGGGATCGATTTCCAGGGCACGTGTTTCCCAGTCGAGAGCAGTTTTGTAATCACCAGCGGCATAGTAGGCTTCGGCTACCGTGTCCATGATGTTCGCGTCCTCCGGAGCTAAGGCATGGGCCTTGAGCGCGGCTTCGAGGGTTTCCTCGGGATACTTTTGCCGGAGCGCAAACTCCCAGGCAAGGCTATTGTAAACTTCGGGCGAGGTCACTTCGCTGGCCAATGCTTTGCGCATGAGTGAGTATGTTTTAGCCAGGTACATTTCTCCCTTTTCTGGTTTCTCGTCGGCAAGGCGCAGGTACGCAGGCGCCATGAATGCATATTGCCATAATTCGTACTGACGCCGGAGTTCCTTTACTGGGTCTGGATTGTCCACAACCTTTA
The DNA here is from genome assembly GCA_050124875.1 of Caldifarciminota bacterium. Lineage (GTDB taxonomy): Bacteria > Hydrothermota > Tepidihabitantia > SM23-42 > SM23-42 > SM23-42. Next base: position 3,845 of record JASFEK010000133.1, read on the forward strand.
GGTCTACCAGCCGGTCATCGACGCCCAGATAACCGCCTCGCTTGGTAACGACGATGATCGCTGCAGATTGTTTGCCGCGATTATCGCCACCCGCATTCTCGCCGGCTTCTAATGCCGACATGAGCCGTTCGGCAAGCGGTCCCTCGGTGCGTTGGAATACGGCGAGCATGCTATCCACGACTTCTGGTCCGGTGAGAATGTTTCCTTGTACGGCAACAAACGGCGCGGTTTTATGGCCGGCCCAGGCATTGGTCGTCGTCCCGGTATGGGATGCGGCTTTTCCATTCTTGTCGACAACACCAACCTGGCGGTCTTCAGGAATTGTATCTGTGGCGAGGACGGTTTCTAAGGCCTCAGCCGCTGATTTTCCCTGCTTCAGTGCGTCGAGTATGCGCGGGCCTAGGTAGGGATTGGAAAGTGCCTGGGAAGCGACGGCACCAACGTCCGCTTCGACCCAGGGTACTACATAGCCGACGTCAAGAACTCGTGATGCCACGGCAATGCCCCATTCGTCAGTCTGGGCGTCCATGGCGACGATGGAGAACGTGCCATTACCAGAAAGACAGAGTATGATGAGCATAATATTGGTCATTTTACCTCCGGTGTTATGTTAGCGGTACAGTGAGAAATGTCAATGGCCGCGGCAACGATATTTCACACTTTTTTCACTCTTTACACGATATTATTACGGCGTATAATAGCAACGGAGGAGCCTATGAAAAGAGTATATTTCGTTCTTGGCCTGTTGATGTGTATTGCCAGTGCACAGGGACAATGGCAGCAGGTTGGCTTTTTAGGTCGTGATGTAGAATGCATGGCTCATCACCCGCAAGACACCAGTATTATGCTGGCCGGAATCGTTGATTCGATATTTCACAGTACTGATGGCGGTTCTTCATGGGCGTTCATTTGTCATTTCAACGGATTGCCGATAAACTGTTTGATGTATGATCCAACTTACTACGATACAGTATATGCACTCTTGGGTGACGGTACATACAGTGATGGCATTTACCGTTCGACCGATGGTGGCAATAACTGGGACGTTCTGGAGTGGCTGTATCGCCCGCGCGACATGGCGCTTACCCGTCCGGGACGGATCATGCTTGTCGGCTGCTACGGCCCGGGCGTATTCAAATCCGAGGATGAAGGGAATACCTGGATTCTCTGGAATGATGCATTGGTTGACTCTCACGTTCATACGGTCGATTATTGCTGGGCACCCGGATCGACATTGGTGGGTTTGGCCGGAACCTCGCAGGGTCTGTTCTATAGGCTGTATACCGCACCCTGGGTTCAGGCGGGTGGCATCCCGGTGAACCTGAGGGTTTCATCGATTGATCATTCAAGGAACATGCAGCTGGGTTTTGCCTCGGTGACCGGAGGCTCCTGGTCAGATGGTGTATACCGGACTACTGACAACGGATATACCTGGCAGGTTGTCGACTGGTGGATCTATTCGAGCGCGGTGGTCATGAATCCGCTCTGGCAGGACTATCCGAATGATACGTGCGGGATCTTTGCCGGCGACTCGGGGCTGGGTGTCAAGTATTCGGATGATTGCGGAACGAACTGGCAAGAAGTGAACAGCGGACTCGGTAATCTGTACATCAACATGCTATCTTATCATCCCCAGGATTCGATGCTTCTGTTTGCCGCCACACAGGATGGTTTGTACCGATACGAATATGGTCCTGGCGTTGCCGAAAACCGGATAGATGATCCAAATGTTTCCGCGTTTCGTGTGTCTACGGTGCACCGTGTAGGCCGGCCGATTGCTTTGATCTCTTCGATGCCCGGCACTAAAGGATTGTCTCCGCTGGTGACCGTTTACGATGCTTCTGGTCGGCTCGAGCGGACCGAGATTCTAGGGCCTCGGTCTTCGGCACTCGCACCGATACATGAAAGTGGTGTCTATT
>JASFEK010000134.1:0-5702 GCA_050124875.1 Caldifarciminota bacterium
TTCGGTGAATAAAAAGTACATGGCATTATTCAAGACACATTGTGATTCTCTATTACAGAGCATTGATTCGATTCAGGTGAGTGGGGGAGAACCGCTGCTAGAAACATAGTATTCTTAATCATTGTGTCTTTATTGATCAAGACAGAAGGATAATCAATTACCGATTTGCTCGATTTCAAGAATTGAAGGGTTAGGAAGGAGGTTAGATGCCGATACACATCAGGGCAAACAAAGGAGATTATGCACCAATCGCTCTACTGGTTGGTGATCCGGCCCGGGCGGTCAGGATAAATCAGATGCTCACAGACTCGAAAATGGTTAACAAACACCGAGGATTATTGGGATATACGGGAAAATACAAAGAGAAAATGATCAGTGTACAAACCACCGGTATGGGATGTCCTTCGGCGGCGATCGTTGTTGAGGAACTCATCCAACTCGACGTCAAGACGTTCATCAGGATCGGCACCTGTGGTGGAATCGGCGCTGATATTGAACAACTTGACATGATCGCAGCGGTGGCCGCTTCACCATTCGATGGAACGACGCGAACCTACCTTGCCAACGAACCACATGCTCCCTTTGCCACATTCGAGATATTGAACGCGGCCGACAAGGTTGCGCAAGAGAAAGACCTGAAACTAATCTTCGGCGGGGTAGCAAGTGTTGACGTGTTCTATAATCCCTCGCCCGATTATGTCCCCAAACTCAGAGAGAAAGGTATCATTGCCGTTGAAATGGAGACCAGCTTGATCTACTATCTGGCAAATCGGAGCGGCCTCAAGGCAGCATCGTTCTTGCTGGTATCGGATATTGTTGGCCGCGGCGAGGAGTTTACGAAGTTCGTGTCAGATCAAGAACTCGCCCAGGCGATGGACAAGTTGATTGCCTTTGTGCTCGATGTATCCAGTGTACTGAATGAGAGTTCCTAATACTTAGGAGTATTACCATGGCAAAATACCGATGTGCAATCTGTGATTACGTATACGATCCAAAAAAAGGCGATACTGAATCCGGGATACACCCAGGAACCAGTTTTCAGGACCTCCCTGATTACTGGGGTTGCCCTGATTGCGGAGCATCGAAACAAAATTTCGAGCGTTGCATCGATGATGGAACCGACTACTGACGGGATTTGATTGTTGACTGCCAAGTCGAAATAAGGATAATCAATTGATGCTTACGGATTATATCGCGGAGGATAAGGTCCTGTTGAACGTGGATGATACAAGCTACAAGGGTGTCTTGCTCAGCATGTTGGAAAAGAGTGCGGAAACCGACGGCGCAGGTATCGTTGAGAAGATATTTGAACGTGAGAAGGTCATGCCCACGGCGCTGGGTAAAGGATTATTTCTGCCCCGGGTCATCCTGAGGGAGAAACCAAGGAGCGAAGTCATAATCGCCGTGAACTCCAAGGGTCTCACTTTTGAGGATTACGGTGCTCAGACAGCTAGCATCATTATGCTCTTTCTCTTTTCAGAACATGATGACTACGGTGCACTCCTAGCCCAGAGTCTCCGTCTGCTCACTGATGACTGTCTGCGCACAGATCTATTAAAAAGCAAGAAACCAGTAGATGTGATCAAGACAATTCGCGAATGGGAAGAAGAATGAAGCGCAACGTCCGGCGTGGCTTGCTCATATTGTGGATCTTGATCATCTTTGTGCTTACCGGATACCCTAAGCTTGAGGTTCCTAGGATGAAGAGCCTGCACTTGGACAAGTTGTACCACTTTATTGCCTTCTTCATCTTAGGATTTTTAGCGTCACGATTACTGAGTGTCCGTGGTTTCTTCGTGCTCGGTCTTATTGTGTTGCTCCTGGCCGAATTCCAGCAACTTATTATTCCCGGTCGTCTATTTGAGTTATCCGACATCGCCGCGGGCGGTATCGCATTGGTGGTAAGCTACTTTGTTTGCCGACAGCGAGGGGCAAAAATCAATGTATCAGAAGCCTAAGGGAACGCGCGATATTTTTGGGAAAGAGCTGAAAAGGCTCGAACTCATGAATACCATGGCGAGGAGTTTTTTTGGCAACCACGGCTATGAGGAAATCAGAACACCGACCTTTGAATTTGTCGAACTCTTTGACCGTTCAATTGGCGCAGCGACGGACATCGTCGAACACGAGATATACAAGTTTGAGGTGGGCAATAAGACATACGCATTGAGACCCGAAGGTACGGCATCGGTGTTGAGGGCTTTCATTGAAAACAAGATGCGATTACCGGCGCGGCTTCTCTATATATTTTCGATGTACCGTCATGAGAGGCCACAAAAAGGAAGATATCGGGAATTCCTTCAGATCGGCATCGAGCTGTTGGGCGAAAAAGGACCCTTCTATGACGCAGAGATTATTGAACAAGGTAAGAGGTATCTAGATCTTGTCGGCGCCCGCGACTACTTCATCGAGGTAAATTCGATCGGTTGCCCAGCATGTCGCCGTGTGTACCGTGATATTCTCGGCAAATATCTGAACCCGCATCTGCCAGGACTGTGTAAAGATTGTCAAAAGCGGTTTGAGCGTAATTTTCTGAGGATATTCGACTGCAAAAAAGAATCATGTCAGGCCGTATATGACAAAGCCCCTAAGGTTACTGACAATCTTTGCTCGGATTGTGCTGAACATTACATCAAGGTCAAAGAATACGTCGGTGAGTTTGGCATCGAGTACAGAGAGAACAAGAAACTTGTTCGCGGTCTGGATTACTATACAAGAACCGTTTTTGAGTTCAAACATGGCAGCCTGGGAGCGCAAGATACGATCATCGCTGGCGGCCGCTATGATCTACTCATGAAGCAGTTGGGGGGTTCAGATACGCCGTGTACAGGATGGGCAATGGGTCCGGAGCGCTTCCTGCTGACCCTGCCTGAAAACCTGCCCAAGATTGGAGAAGGAAAGGGCTTCTATGTTATAGGCATGGGGCAGAGGTTCATGCCTGAGATCGTAAGATTGCGTAATATAATACAAGCGAAAGGCCATATATGTATGCTCGGTAACCCGAGTGACCCTATCAAACAGCAGCTGAAGCGTGCCGATAAGTTAAAGGTGTCTTATGTGGTTATTTATGGAGAGGATGAGGAAAACGAAGGTGTTTACACGTTGAAAAATATGGAGACCGGACAACAAGACAAAGTACCGGTCAAGGATTTCATTACATACATTAACGACTAATACCCCAACGCTTTGTACCGTCTGAGCCCCTGCATTATCAGATCCATACCTTCTTTGTCGACCTTGAAATTGGCAGGCGAATCCTCAGGTCCCACCGCGAGTATTTCCTCCTTGGAATAGTGGAACAGAACCATATCATCGTAGATTGAGATATATTGCACGTTTTCGAGGTTGAGGGATATTGTACGTGTCTGGCCGCTGAATTTCGCGTCGAATTTGAGCCAAGCATTCATGTTGCCTCCTTACAAGATTATAGTGCTCGTTCCATATATGTCAAGGTTTGTACATGACGACTTAGGTCGCTTCATGTTAAGCACATGTACTGCGTTTCAGAGAAATGAACAGAGGGGAGAGGCAGCACGGTTAAGACAATGATTACCCACGATATAAAATTTAAAGTAATGCAGTATTAAAATACAAAAAGTCATAATATTACAGGTATTACTGCATTTTGATTATGTAATATATGAGGCTTTTAGAATTGCGAGACCGTCTAGAATCGCCCATGGAAAAGCTCTAAATTACGTGACTAATAATAATTGTAACGCAATATCATGGCTTTTACTCATGGACAGAACGCCATTAAGGAGGGCTAAGGTATATCGTGCTGTTTTGCTTAGGTATTTGCTCGTTATGAGCAAGCCAGGGATTGATAATATGGCGATTCAGCCTTTCCAGGGTAGGATCATGGGACAATTCGTTTTGGCTGCTGCACGTCATAATGCAAAAGAGATCATCTATTGCTGTTTTGTGCCCCAGTTGCGACCGATATCACAGAAGAAGCACGGACCTTCAGTAGCTGGGCAGATCGTACCGATAATCATCGCACACGTGACTAAACGCCTATTATCAGGTAGTCCTGAAAGATGCGTAGAGTTGAGGACATGCCCTAAATCACCTGAAATCATTTGTGTCTGATAAGATATATTACGTAAACTAGAAGATTTTCATGAATGGCTCTGCTCTATCATTCGCTACTGAACTCCTCCTGTACCTTGAAACGCCCCCTACCCTAACGCCGTGATCTTCGGGATATGCATGTTTCGCTCAATTCCTTTCTTGACTACGTATTCTGCTCGAATATGATTAGCAAGAATCATGCGTGGCGATATCGAATTCGTTGAGTTTCTCCAAACCAATGACCCTACCGAGATCGAGATCATTAAATCTGTACTGAAACAAGCTGATATCAAATTCTATTTCAAAGGGCAGGCATTGGGCCGGATCTTCCCTACCATGAACAAACCAGTGCGTCTCATGGTTGAAAAAGAAAGGCTGGAAGAGGCGCAAGCACTGCTAAAAGGCCATGGTAGCCAATAAGATCGGATTGTTGGACAAGATATGGGAAAAGGGCAAGCGGTTTCTGGGCGTGCGATACCCGATCCTGTGCGGTGGAATGACCTGGATCAGTGATCACAAACTGGCCCAGGCAATAGCTGATAACGGTGCATTTCCTGTGCTTGCGGCCGGCAACATGCCTCCAGAGGAGTTGGCAACAGAGATCGACGAGTGTGTAATGAACCTAAACGGCCCCTTCGCGGTCAACTTGATCACGATCGCGCCCAATTATCGGGCCCACTGTCAACTGCTGCTAGAGAAGAATGTGCCCTACGTGATCTTTGCCGGTAGTTTTCCGAGCCGACAAGACGTCCAGCAAATGAAAAATGTAGGAAAGAAAACCCTCTCCTTTGCGTCGACCAAGTCGATTGCGCAACGCCAGATCGATTACGGGGTTGATGCTTTGATCCTCGAAGGTAGCGAGGCAGGTGGTCATATAGGGTATGTATCACTGATCATCTTACTACAACAAGTGCTTTTTGAATTCCGTGATTTCCCGATCTTCGTTGCCGGTGGATTGGCGGACGGCCGGCTCATGGCCTACCTGTTGCTCATGGGTGCGTATGGCTGCCAGTTCGGTTCACTCTTTGTGTGTAGTGAAGAATGTAGTGCCCATCCAAGATTGAAAGACGCATTCATCAAGGCCCGCGCCCGGCAAGCAATGGCCACCCCGCAGTACGATTCTCGCTTGCCCGTGGTCGCAGTCCGTGCGATCAAGAATTGCGCGACCGATGAATTCGGCAAACTCCAGATGAAACTCTTGCAGCAATTAGAAAAGGATGAGATAAGCCGCGATCAGGCCCAGTACGAAGTGGAAAAATTCTGGGTCGGAAGTCTGCGCAAGGCCGTTGTCGAAGGCGACGTTGATTTCGGGTCATTAATGGCCGGCCAGAGCGTCGGTTTGATCCATGGGATCAAGCCGATCAAAGACATCATCAACGGCCTCATTACTGCCGCTGAATCCGAACTCTGCCGCCTCCACTCCTTATTCAAATCCCTCTAACCCCGCGGACAGGCATGCAATAGTGAACTTCTCACAGCACACGACTGAAGCTACGATAATCCCAAGTAGGTGCATTGTGTGAGCAACATGGACCGGCTCTATAAAAAGGCACTCCTTCTAGAATATTTCACGGTTGGGTATAATCTCCTGGAAGCTTTTGTATCCATCTTATTCGGCAGTCTGGCCA
>JASFEK010000135.1:0-5689 GCA_050124875.1 Caldifarciminota bacterium
CACTGTCTGCCCGTCCTTTAGCTTACTCAGCACCCGGTACGGCCCGATGATCACCGTATCACCTTCATCCACTCCGGAGATGATCTCGGTCTCTGTATCACTAGAAACCCCAGGTAGGATCTCTACTAATCTCGCTTTGCCGCCCCTTACGATAAACACGGTTTCTACTAGCTTGTCATCCACCTCGCGCCTACCCGAAGCCTGGATCGGGATGGTCAAGACATTAGACTTCTCACTAGTTATGATATCCGTCTTTACGTTCATCCCCGGTCTTAGCAGTGGAGAGAAACCGTGCAATTCTATCTCAACCTCAAAATCGGTCGCCGCATCCGTACCCAGCTGACTCGTGATCGGCATCAGCCCAACCTTGATCACTGTGCCACCGTATACCGAATCCGGAAGTGCATCGGCGATGACCTCAGCATGCTCGCCCACCCGCACGTCTGGTACATCGGTCTCATCTATCTCTACGAGGGCGATCATCTGGGACATATCAGCCACGGTCATCATTACGGTACCACCGTAATTGAGCGCGCCCATTACCGCGGTCTCTCCCTCCTCAACGTTCACCTTCATTATCTTCCCGGAAATCGGCGCATAGATCTTGGTCTTCCGGTACGCGTCCAGGGCCTGTTCGTGGGATGCCTTTGCGGTTTCATAGCTGAGTGCAATGCGTTCAAAACTCTCTTGCGAGATGAGCTTCTTCTCAATGAGCTTCTCAGCCCTGTGCAAATCCTGTTCGGCTTGCTCCAGTTGGGCACCGGCCAGTTTGCGCGTCGCATCAGCCTGTACATCATCGAGTTCAATCAGCAGGTCGCCTTTCTTGACGCGATCGCCCTCAACGTGATTTATCCTCCTCACCCGGGCAATCGTCTCGGCTGATATATCAACCTGTGATTTGGCCTTCAACTCACCCGACGCCGAGACCTTTGAGATGATATTACCCTGTTTGACCAGTGCGACCTCGACCTTCTCACCAGAGTCTCGCTGGCTCAGGTTCAAGACCACGATCACGATAACTACGATAACGGCGCCGATGATTATCAACAGCCTCTTCTTTTTCATCACTACTCCTTATTAATCGCCATAGTACCCAGGAGATAAGAAAATGTTGCCTGTTGCACATGATAGTCACTTAGTGCCGATGTATACGAAACACGCGCGTCATAGATGGCCTGTTCCGAGGTCAGGAAATCGAGGAACGATGTTATTCCCAGGGCATACTGCTCCCGGGAGATGGTCGCTGCTTCATTGGCCGCATCCAGGCTTTTCCGGGCAAACTGTAGCTTATCCAGAGACTCAACCAGTGAGTAGTATGTCGTCCGCAGTATCTTCTCAGTCTCCAGCTCGGCCCGACGCTGGGCAAATTCACTCTTTTGCAGATCTTTCCTGGCATTAAGGTACTTGAATATCAAGTTCTTTATCTCGAAGATCGGTAGACTAATGCTCACCCCGTAATTCTTTACCGCATTGTCGTTGTAGTATTGAAAATCGAATACAAATGAATCACTGACCACATTGTAGCCATAAAAGAGGGAAATCCGCGGCAGAAAAGCCAGATAGGAAGACACTAGATTCACTCCTGCCACATTCCTCAGTTCGCGCGCAATGCGCACTTCGTAATTGACATCATACAGGATCGCCATGAGTGAATCAAGATCGGGCAACTCGGCGAACCCGGGATCAAGCAACTCATCCACCGGGTGAATATCAATTTCCGAGCCGAGGATCGATTTTAGTTCCTCCTGGGCCGAGATCTCAAGCGTGCGCGCCCGTGCCCGGTCCTGCTCGGCATTCAGATAGAATACTTCGCCCTGCAATAACTCAAGCCTTGATGCCGCGCCCAACTCGTATTTCGCCTCGACCAGTTTCAGGTTTTCCTGCGCCCTCTCAATCGTTATTTCCGAGGATTCTAACAGCTCCAGGGCATTGATCAGATTGTAGTATGCGGTCTTGATGCGCAGAATCAGGTTAGACACGTCTGCCTCGTGTTGAATCCTGTTACCTTTCATCTGTCCGTGGGCTACGAAAATCGCGCTGATAATATCAAGGTCAAACAAAGGCATGGCTAGCTGTAATGAGCCCTCATAACCGCTGGTCTCCAAACCCTGAAAATCGCTTCTTGTATAGGTGCCGGTGACGTAAGCGCTCGGCAGCAGCCCGGTGAGAACCTCATAAAACTGTATCCGTGACTTCTCCAAGGATACACGCGACTCACCATAGATCGGGCTGTTGGCCAAAGCCTGGTCGATCGCCTGATCCATCGACAATGAATCAACCTGTGCAAACAACAGTAAGAATATCATGGTTTATGTGTTCTTGACAAGCGTGACCTGCTACATCCCGCGGCCGAAGATGCTGCCTAGCCCGATACCGACGAAGATCGACACGATCCAGATCATGAAAACCAGAATATAGGCGTTCTTCCTAACAACACTATTCGTTATACTAATACCCATAGCCACCAGTATCATCTCCCATAGGACGAAGAAATCAAACCCGGCAAGTAGTTGATATAAAAAAGATGTCTTAGCTAGACTGGGCACCACGAGCGCCAATGAGGTAGTAACAAATGGTGATTTCGTAATCGCGATCATGATCAGTTTTAAGATCGCCGCCGGTACCGTCACCAGTGCCGAGAAACAGATGACTGAAAATACCTTCTTGAAGCCGCTCTCGCCGCCGAATAGTGGAATGAATAGATTGGTGACGAGTGAAAAACCCAGCAGCAGAATTGCGGTGAAAATGACGGCACCCAATACGCTCGAGATCATGATCGCCGGGCCCGACGTGAACTGCCTGGCCTGCTCAATCTGCTCTTCAGTCAAACCCCTTTCTTCAAATACCTCTTCTTGGCGCGCAATGATCGTCTCGCGGGTGAGATTAACGGTCATGGCTGCGGTGACCGCAACGACCACGAGTATGATAATAAAAGGCGTAATCCACTGGGGTTTTTCTCTCAGGACGTTGAATACTTTGCTGGGTGCAAAGTAGATGTTGAATATGCTCATTCCAGCTCCTTTCCTAATTATATATACGCTTGGCCCGGGGAATATGTTTCAGTCTCCAGGGGCCTGAAATCTTCCAAGATGAGTTGACTCGAGTATACACAGGAATCCATCAATGTCAACCTGTTTGCCCCGCATTCACTTGACAAATGACACCTCGGGGCTATAGTCAATAAACGAGGAGGAAACATGCTCAATAAAAAAAGGCTTCTCATCGCAACCATATTCGGTGTGATCTCCGGTATCATCTGCTGGGGGCTCGCATCCTCAGAGGGACCTAGCCCTTGGTATTTTGCGCTATCAACCATTCTCAGCCGCACCCTGATCGGGTTTGCCATCGGTATCAGCATTCTCAAGATCAAGTGGTGGCTACACGGAATCGTCCTGGGTTTCACCTTCAGTCTGCCCATGGCCTTGCAGGGTTTCTACGTACCGGGCAAGGAAATGTTCATCTTACTCGGCACATTGATCATGGGCATTATCTACGGGTTTTTTATTGAGTTATTCACAACCGTTGTCTTCAAGGCGCCAGCAAAGTAGAATAATACACTGATCAATAGACATTATTATACTTCTGAAGTGCCTACATTTCATCATTTAAACAATTGTTGAATTGTCAAAAGGATATACGAGCCTTCGCTTGACATCGGATATGCGTACAGCATACATTGAATCGATGCATTATTAGCGTATAATACCCTGATGATTGGCACTATTGTAAATACCGCGCTTGTGATCATCGGTAGCCTTACCGGCCTGCTCCTGCGCCAAGGCATACCCGACAACATAAAGAAGATCATCATGATTGGTCTCGGTCTCTTTTCCTGCATTCTCGGCGGCAAGATGGGTTTCGAGATGAACCGTCCATTCGTCGTGGTGCTCAGTCTGATCCTGGGCGGAGTGATCGGCGAAGTACTCCACCTTGAGGAATTTCTTGAAAGCATCGGCGGGAAACTCAAGCGGCTGGTCAGAGCACACGGCGAAGCTTCATTTGCCCAGGGTTTCGTTTTTGCCAGTCTCCTCTTCTGCGTTGGACCGATGACCATACTGGGCTCGATCCAGGCCGGCCTGCAGTCCAAACCAGAACTACTCTTCGTCAAGGCACTGATGGATGGTGTATCTTCGATCATCCTGGCGTCGACCATGGGTTTTGGTGTATTACTCTCGGCGCTAACCGTATTAGTCATTCAGGGCGGGCTAACCTTGCTTGCCCAGCAGTTCAGTTTCTTGACTGATCCCGTATATCTGCACGACTTCACCAGCGTCGGCGGCATAATGATATTTGCCATCGGGCTAAGATTGATGAATGTTAAATCAATAAAGGTGAGTAACTTCCTGCCGGCTCTGATCATTGTATTACTCCTAACGTTCATCGCTACAATACTCTAATCATCACCCTTGGGGACAGGCATGAATTTGCAGACCATTCATTATGATCGGATTTTGCCTATGTCCGCCCCTAAAAAAAGGGATGCACTGCAGGAAATGTGTACCCATTTCAAGGGCTTTGATCATCAAAGGTCAAGAGTTGACAACGAATACCGAAAAAGTCTCTCGTGCGGAAAAACCCACAGAATATCGGGGATTTCCAGTGCTAAAAGTCTACAAACTATAGCAGGTTGGTTTATGCTTCAACTTGACAGAACATATTGACTCTGCTATACTGAACCGGCTGGCGGATTCAAGGGAAGTGCCGTGAGATTCGGCCGCGGTCGCCGCCACTGTAACCCGACCCTTTCATCAGAAAAGGGAACCTTTTGGCATGTAGGCAATGCCACTGTTATGAGCCCTTCTTACGGGGCTTTGCGGGAAGGCAGCCAAAAGGCAGGGCAGCCAGGAGACCTATCCCCAGTCACAAAATAACCTTCGGACGAAAGGAGGACACGTGCTCATTCTGTTGACCCTATTGCTGCTTGACCTGCCGCTTTACGAAATGGATGAGGTTGTGGTCACGGCCAGCCGTTACCCCTTGCTCCTGCAAAACGTTGCGGTCGCAGTCATGACAATTGAGCGAAACGAAATTCTACAACTGAACGCGCTTAGCCTTGAGGAAGTGCTCAATGCTGCTGCCGGCATCGAGGTCAAAAGCTACGGCACGCCGGGCGGTGTAACCAGCATCGCAACACGTGGGATACCGAGTAACGGAACACTGGTGCTCGTCAACGGGCAACCACTGAACGCCCTCACCAATGGTATGGCTGATCTGAGCGTCATTGATATCAATACGATCGAACGCATAGAGATCGTTAAGGGACCGGTTTCCAGCATCTATGGTGCAAATGCCTTGGGTGGTGTGGCAAACATAATTACTGCAGGGGATGCAAAAAGACCGCAGGCCGAGTTCGGGTTCACGCCCGCCACAGCGACTATTGATAAACCATTTCACTCAACCAACACCCATGTCCGGCTCGGTTTACCGGTAGGCTCCACTGCTTTCCACCTCGCCGCCGTCTATGCACACGACGCCGGCACGAGAAGCAACAGCGAGTTGGCAAAACACCATGTCAATGGTGCGGTCACGCACAAAGCCGGCCGATTGAGACTCCATTCATCCCTATTCTATGATCAAAAGGATTACGGGATTCCAGGCCCGCTACCGCCCATCGACAGCATAAACTCCCCTCCTCAGTTCGGTGACAGTACGGCAACCTCGCTTTTCGATCGCCAGAAAGACTACACGC
>JASFEK010000136.1:0-5652 GCA_050124875.1 Caldifarciminota bacterium
TCGCGGGGATACGTGCCCTTACCCATTGAATTACCAGAGCCCGTACTGCCTACCCTAGCGGTGGGGCCGTATTTGAAGAACACATTCACCCTGGCGAAGAGCAACGAGGCCTATGTTTCACCCCACATCGGAGACCTTGATAACCTCCAGACCCTGGAGTTCTTTCACGAAATGATCGACAAATATCAGCGCTGGTTCCGGGTCGAGCCGGAATTGATCATCCATGATCTACACCCGGATTACCTATCCACGAAGCTCGCTACACAAATGCCCGGGCAGAAGATCGGTATTCAGCATCACGTCGCCCATTTTGTTTCCTGCCTGGGCGAGAACAACAATAAAGACAAAACCATGGGCATCATATTCGATGGAACTGGCTACGGGCTCGACGGTAAGATCTGGGGTGGCGAGTTCTTCATCGGCGATTTGCACCGGCAGCAAAGAGTTGCCCATCTGCAATACCTACCACTGCCCGGTGGTGAATCGAGCATACGCAAACCATATCGTATTGCCCTTGCCTATACCCGCCGGCTGCTTGGGAAAAGCCTGCGCATTGCACCGGCTTCAGAAACACGTATCATTCATGAAATGCTCGAGAGAGAACGAAATCTCGTGTATACCTCAAGCATGGGACGCCTCTTCGATTGCGTCTCGGCGCTGCTCGGGATCACACTTGAGATCACATATGAAGCCGAGGCGGCGATCAACCTCGAGTACACGGCCACGCCAAGGGCAAAAGGCAGCTATCCCTTCAAGATAATTGAAGGTGAACAACTCGTGATTGAGATCCGCGACACACTGGCCGCGATACTGGCCGACAAGAAGAAAGGCATCAGTAACGGAATCATCTCGGCGCGATTTCATAACACGATCGTCGACTTCTCGATCGACATCGCAGTCAGGTTAAGGGATAAATACGGCACAGAACAGGTGTGTTTTTCCGGAGGGGTATTCCAGAACCGCCACCTCTTGAACCTCATGATCCGGCGGTTCCTCTCGACCGGCTTCCGCGTGCTGACCCATCACGTGCTGCCGAATAATGACGGGTGCATCTCATACGGACAGGTGATCGCCGGCAACTCACGCGCAGGCGAGTGACAAAGATGCCGGCTAAAACCCGAAGAAACAGAACACTACTATCTGACTGGAGCCGGGTACCCAACGAACTCGTGCTCGCGTTGGCTCTCGTGCTCACGCGCCTGCCGCTGATCAACCTCGGCTTTGGGCTGGACGCCGATGCTTGGCGCCTTGCCAACACCGCATTTGACCTGAGACACCATGCCCAGTATCATGCCTCAAGATTCCCCGGCTATCCCCTGCCTGAGTTCGTAAATGCCCTACTCATTGAACAGGGCTGGCTGGCAACTAACATCCTGACCGTACTCCTGGCATTGCTGTCGGTTCTCGTATTCATGCGGATTCTGAAGGCGCTGAACTGCCCAAACCAAGGCATATTAATCATCGCCTACGCTTTCCTTCCCCTGCTATGGATCAACAGCACCAATACCATGGACTATACATGGGCGCTCTGTTTCATCATGTGCGCCTGGCTGCTAGCAACTAAGAAACGCATGATGCTCGCCGGTCTCACGATGGGTCTGGCCATAGGATCCCGGCTACCCACACTGATTCTCATCCTGCCCTTCCTATACCTGTGCTACAGTGAAACGAAGAAAATCACGGGTACCCTGCAATTCCTTTTTTCGGCGATCATTACTACTGCTGTCTTGTATATTCCTCTGTTCATGACCTATGGTTTCGAATTCCTACAGCGCTATCCAACCGAGACCAGCATTATGCAAACGGGTTACCTGGCCATGAAGCATTTCGGCGTGCTGACAATCGTCGTGCTGATCGTCCTTGTCATCGCATCGCTCGATCAAATGCGGAGGTTGCTGGCAGAAAGAGACCGCCACTTCATATTCTCCCTGTTCGCGGCACTGGCCGGCTTGATCACATACATTGCCGTGCCCTATCACATCGAATACGTCATTCCAGTGATTCCCTTTGCATTACTGCTCATCTTCCGGACTGGTAAGAAATGGCTCTTGATACTCTTCGTTCTCCTGGCCCTGTCCCATGCGCTCGTGAGCGTGATCAACGTTCAACACCTCGGCCGCGGGCGAATCCGGACAACTCTCATTGAACCGGGGACAGTATTCAGAAACATTGCTGCACGCCAAGAGCAACTTGCATTTGTAAAGAGGCTAATGCAGGCAAGAATCGATAGCCACAGTGTCGTGATCATTGGAACCTGGTTACCAGTTCTCGCATATGCAAGCGGAGATGTCTCGTCGGTGAGGGAAACGAAAAAAATGTATGATACGAACCGTCCCGGCGAAGGTGTCCAGGATTTCCAGCACGATATTCTTTATCGTTATCTGCTCACTCGGTCTGAGTTGGAAGATCTGATCGAACAGAATTACACCATATACTACATTGATGGTATCAGAGAATTCACCAGCGCGGTACATGGTTATGATCTAGCCGATCATGAAACAACCTACATCGATATCTAGTATCCCTTTCCATGCCCCTTGATAAAACATGCTCAGTATGTATAATCTATGCATGAAGGAGTGTGACTGATGTGCCTCGGCGTGGTCGGCCGCATCGACGAAATCGATGGTGACATGGCATTCGCTGAAATCATGGGAGTTCGGCGCAAGATATCTCTCGTCCTCGTGCCCGAGGTCAAGATCAATGATTATGTCATGATCCATGCCGGTTTTGCCATCAATCAAATGGATGAAAAAGATGCCCGCGAAACCGAGGAGATGATCCTGGAGGTACTGAAACACTCCTAGCAGCACAAAATTGATTGAACGAATAGAGGTGTGACATACTAGTCGCCGTATTACTCATACTAGGCATTGACTTCCCCATATCAACCGCTACTGCATCACAGCACTATCCAGTCGTTCAGTTCGCGGACAGTCAATTCTATGTGTTCTGGCAAGACCTGCGCTTCTATCCGTCAGACCGCGCGACAATGGCGGCCCGGGTCACGGATTACGGTCAGGTTCTCGACCCGGAAGGCGTGCTCATGATTTGCGACCGCACGGTCAACGTAGATGCAGCTTATGACGGCACAAACTTCCTCGTTGTTGTTCAGGACAGCTGTTGAAACATGGCCGACATTTTCGGCGTGCGGGTCACGGCCGAGCTTAACATAATCGACTCACTAATCATAATCTGCAACACCCCTGGCGGGCAGACCGAACCCTCGGTCACTTTCGCCGCACAAGACTACTTTGTGGCGTGGCTTGACCAGGCTTTTGATCTACGGTCCTCGCCGGTGAAGGTTGCTCGAGTGGACCAGCAGGGTGTGGTTCTTGACCCGGGGACGGTGGTGGGCACTGGCGACTACCAGCCGGATATCGCCTTCGATGGCAGCCGGTGTCTGGTTACCTGGTCTGAGGAATTCAACGGGGTAATCGGCCGCTTCGTCAATGCCGCGTGTCAAGCAGAAGGTACCTTGATCGAGATAGCCCTGACCCAAGGCAGCTCCACGACCCCGGCCACTGAATTCGGTGCAGGCACCTACCTGGTGGTCTGGCCTGATTTCTGTCCGCTCGGCACCGACCTGGATATATTCGGACAGGTGGTGGGTACAAACGGCCAACTCATTGGTGAACGTATACTGATAGCCGATGGCCCGACATCCCAGAATCAACCGGCCTTGGCCTTTGACGGCAACACATTTCTGGTCATATGGGTCGAAGACCTGAATCTTGTTTACGGTCGTTATCTCTCTCCAAGTGGCATTCCACTAGGCACAAAATTCATCGTGTCAGAAAACACACCATTCGAGCGACAGCATTCATCACTGGCTGCTGGCACTGATAATTACCTTATCGCCTGGAACGAATATCACAGTGATTTTGATGTATACGGAAATCTCGATGTAACTGTTGGCCTCGAAGAAATCAGTCCGGAATTACCGGTCCGGGGATTGACCCTACTTGGCCATCAACTCAGGGCTTATCTCGACGGTGAAAGCCGTTTGTATGATATAACGGGAAGGCGCGTGCTGAACACGCGGATAGGTCCGGGCATTTATTTCCTGCAACGCGATGATGAGGGCTTACTGAAGATCGTAGTAATCCAATAGCGTAATACTCACACGGTCATTCTGCGGACCAGTTCTGGTAAGATCTCACCTGTTTTTCCGACAAGCGACACATCAACGACACTGCTGACCGCGGTCGGTTCAAGGTTGACCTCAATGGTGCTGACACCACGCTCACATGCAATACCCGGGATCGCTGCGGCCGGCCAGACAACCCCTGAGGTTCCGCAGATCATCGCCAAGTCTGCACCGCCAAGAAACCCGAGTGCCTCATTCCACACATCGGACGGGATCTGTTCACCAAACCACACCACGTCCGGTCTTAAAAGCCCGCCGCACCCGCACTTGGGTAGTGTTTGGGAAGCATCTTGATCAACATGTTCCTCGGTTTGGCCACATACTGAACAACGCGTACGGAATATACTACCGTGCAACTGCAGGACACATCTCGAACCGGCGCGGCAGTGCAGGTCATCAACGTTCTGGGTAAGAAGAAGAAATCGTTCAGCACGCTTCTCGATCTCCACGAGTGCGCGATGTCCAGGGTTAGGCTCAGCCTTCCGGATCAACCCCTGTCGCCATTGATACCATTCCCATACAAGTTCAGGGTTTCTTCTGAAGGCATCCGGAGTTGCCAGTTGCTCGGCCGAATAGTTCTTCCATAGCCCTTCACTGCCGCGGAATGTCGGAACACCGCTTTCGGCTGATACACCGGCGCCGGTCAGCACAAAGACAGACCGGGCACGCTGCAACAGAGCGGCTGCACGGCCTGTCAAATCAACACTCTTGGGTGACATGACTGTCGTTTGAATAGTTCAGCTGACTAGCCGCATGCTGGCGGCTACGACCGCCGCGAGCTAGAATCGGTAATAGAAACCGATACGGCCATCACTCGCATCGAGCCCGAATTTCTCCTCTTTGGTGAAGAGTAGAACATCAACCACAGAAACGATACGGTTGATTACTGCAAACCCGGGCATAAAACTCGCGCGCCGGTCATGTTCGCGGGCTTCACGCCGTTTCTCCCAGAACTGACTTCGACTCGGAAGGCTATCCCATTCCCATACATCCTCACCAACGTACGAGTTGGCTTCAATGTATTCTTGCTGGAGCAAGGGATCATTTGGGTAGAACAAACTCGCCTGTCGCTCGACTACGAGGTTGTGCTCATTTGATGACAGATAATCTTCAAGCGCGTCGAAATACTCATCATCACGGCGCGCAGCATTCGCCCCCGAGTGATCTATGGCAAATGCCCGTGCCGACGCATCGACCCTCTTACCCCAGTAGCTGAATCCGAAATAAGATGCCCAGATCGCGCCTTCGACGACGAAGAATGCCTGGGCTTTAGACTTATCGCCCTTGATCATCTGTCCCAAACCGGGGACCAGAACCGATGCCATCACTGGATTCAACGCCTGAAATACGATGAGTGAAATACCTAAAAGCACTAGAACCTCCTACTTTAAGACCGCAAACTTCTTGAACTTGACTTCTCTCTTGCTGCCGTTCTCTGCCTTGATGCGTAGAATATACATCCCGTTTGACTGCCGCGTGAAGTCGAATTCCACTTCATTATA
>JASFEK010000137.1:0-5650 GCA_050124875.1 Caldifarciminota bacterium
CTGCAGTCTTCCGCCCTTCTCATAGAAGCAAGAAGGTTGACAATCTGTTCTATACGGGCAGCTATAATCATCCTGGTATTGGCGTGCCGATGGTCGTCATTTCCTCACAAATCGTGAGTGACGAGATAAAGAAACACTATGGTTGATAGAATCTTTTATACAATATTCAAGGAAGGCAGTAAGACATATTTCTATAGCTCACTATTCTTCCCAATGGATGTCCGGAGGGATGTTTTCGTGCTCTACGCTTTTGTCCGAAAAGCAGACGATTTCGTCGATACGGTACCTCAGCGCAAAGCAGAATTCTACAGTTTCTGGAAGCAATTCGATGCCGCACAAAAGGGTAGTTCATCAGATGATATTGTCATTGACTCCTTCGTCGATTTAATGAATAGGAAGAAATTCGACGGGAAATGGATAAAAGCTTTCTTAGAAGCAATGGAAATGGATCTGAAGAAAGACAAATATATGGACCTCGATGAAACAAAGCGGTACATGTATGGTTCAGCAGAGGTAGTCGGCCTGATGATGGCGAGCATCATGGCACTGCCCAGGGAATCTTTCGAATGTGCACGTTACCTCGGCCGGGCCATGCAATACATCAACTTCATACGAGATATCAACGAAGACCTGTCTCTAGGTCGTCAGTATCTACCGCAGAGTGACCTACGGCGATGCGGACTCGATTCGATAGAGTATGAACATGTCAAAACCCGGCAAAAAGAATTCAACGAATTTATCCGAACCCAAATAGGTTACTATGAAGAATGGCAGCGAATAGCTGAAAAAGGCTTTCCCTACATCCCCAAGCGATACTTCATACCAATAAAGACCGCCTCAGATATGTACAAGTGGACTGCCGAACAGATCAAGAAATCACCCATTATCGTGTACCGCAAGAAGGTGAAGCCTTCTATGCCATTCATCGTATCAAGATTTGTCTACAGCACAGCAAGATATCACTAACGCCTGGAGTGAATACTATTAGTATACTGGCCATTCCAGTTCTATTCACGATCCTGCTCCCTACACAAACGAGCACGACCGTAGTGGATACCGTGACACTCAATAGGATCCGGGTCGGGTTTTACGTAGCAGTGGAAGATGAAGATACAACGCAAGCACTCATGACTTTTATCCGAGATGAATTCTCAGACGACCACCATCAATACCCGGCCGTCATTCTTGCCTACTATGCCGCCTTAGAAGGATTGCGCGGACGTCATTCATCAAACCCGCTCAGCAAATTTGTCCATGTATCCAATGCCGTAGAGAAGATGAACGAGGCCGTGGAAAAGGAACCGAGGCTCTTGGAAGGCCGTTTCCTCAGGTTCTCATTCTTTCACCAGATACCAGGCATTTTTGGAGTAAGGGACCGGGTCGCAGTCGATCTCAAAGAGACGATTGAAATTTTGGAGAAACGTAACTACGAATTCGTGGACGAGAGACAGCAACAGGACATGATTGGCTACTTGCTTGGCACCGATGAGCCTGATGCAGAGCAACGCTCACGCCTTGAGCAGCTCGTAGAAGAACAGCCCAGCACACCTTGAGCCTCTATTTTCTACTCAACATCATTATCATCAGCATCCCCCTTCTACTAACCTTTGCTCCCAAGGTATATTATCACCGGAGAATTAAGTCGCTGCTCTTTTCCATATTAGTCACTAGCACCCTGTTCATAATCTGGGACGCGCTGGCCACTGCACGCGGCGACTGGGCATTTAATCACAAATACGTCGGTGGATGCCAAATCTTCGGCTTACCCCTGGAAGAGATCCTATTCTTCCTTACGGTACCTTATAGCTGCATATTTCTCTACGAGACATTCAAGACTTATTTCAAGGAAAAGAAGGTCTTCTACAGTATTCATCTATATAATATTCTTGCCCTAATATGCTTTGCCATTGCCATAATTTTCGTCAACAAAGCGTATACGGCAACGGTTTTCATATTGACTGGCACCTTGTTTGCCAGCGCTCGGTTCTGTTTCAAATCCATTTTTACTTCAAGTCTTTACTGGCTCTACATAATCGTGTGTACGCTTCTCTTCGGCATTTTCAATCACGTACTCACGTCGCTTCCTGTAGTCAGCTACTCTTCACAGGCAATCACTGGCCTGCGCGTTGGCACGATACCTGTCGAGGACTTCTTCTATAACTTCTCTCTGCTCTCATTCTATCTGATCATATATCTATTCGCCGAAGAAAAATGGGGCAGAAGAAAGTAGGCATCATCGGCGCAGGTATTGGTGGCCTCTCAGCCGCTGCGAGGCTGGCAAGCGCTGGCTACGCGGTTCACGTCTTTGAGAAGAACACAGACCCCGGGGGCAAGGCCCGCGTGCTGCGTGGCGCTGGTTTCCGCTTTGACAAAGGTCCCTCGCTGCTTACCATGCCTTTTGTTTTCAGTGATTATTTCAAGGATATCGGGGAGGACCCTGAAGAATACCTCAACTTCGAGCGGCTCAAGATAAATTGTCAGTATTTCTTCGCAGACGGCACGACACTAAACGCCCACGCGGACAAGGAGAGATTTTCCACAGAGGTTGCCAGCAAGACAAAAGATAAAGCGGAAAGTGCCACGCGATTTTTCATGTACTGCAAGCAGATGTATGACCGAGCTGCGGACATGTTTTTGTTCAATAGCCCTATCCAATCAATGCGCCGAATGAGTAAGGACAATCTATCGACGCTGTTGCACATAAATCAACTAGGAATGGTGACTTCCTTGAACAAAGTCAATAGACATTTCTTCCAGGATCCAAGGACCATACAGCTATTCAACCGCTATGCTACGTACAACGGTTCCTCACCGTTCCACGCGCCAGCAACATTTCTTATCATACCTCATGTCGAGTTTACTACCGGTGCCTTCAACGTAATTGGAGGCATCAATTCAATCCCCACTGCCCTGTATAAGGTTGCCAAAAAGAATGGTGTCGTGTTTCACTTCGGGCAAGAGGTGACCCGAATCATACATGATAATCACAAGATAGAAGGACTTATGCTCAAGGATGGCACATTTGACTGCGATATTGTCGTGTCGAACTCTGACGTGCGCAACACCTACAATGTGCTGCTCGAAGATCACAACTCACCGCTGCCCATGTTATACAACAGTAAAGAACCTTCATCGTCAGCACTCGTATTCTACTGGGGCGTAAAGGGTGATTTCAGGAATTTACAGGTGCATAATATCTTCTTTTCGAGCGACTACAAACGTGAATTCAACGATATCTTCCGGTATAGCAGGTGTCCGCAAGAACCAACGGTCTATGTCAACATCACATCCAAGTATGTGAAACGGGACGCGCCCAAGGGCTGCGAGAACTGGTTTGTCATGATAAACGCCCCATGCGTTGCAGGACAAGACTGGAAGGTCGAAACCGGAAGAATAAGAAAGCATATTCTGAACAGATTGACTGAGGCTCTGGATCTTGATATTGCAGAACGCATCATCTTCGAGTCCGTCTGGACACCCGTTGATATTGAAGAAGAAACCGGAAGCAGCATGGGCAGCCTGTACGGCATGGCATCGAACAGTATAACCGGTGCATTTCTCAGACAACAAAACAAATCGTTCATATACCGCGGTCTCTATTTCTGTGGAGGAACGAGTCATCCGGGCGGGGGCATGCCTCTGGCCCTGCTCTCGGGCAAGTTCGCCGCGGATTTCATAAGGAAGGACATGACATGAAGCGTGATTACTTATATCAACACAAGGATGGCATATTTATTTTCATATTGTATAGCTTCTACGCCGTGGGGGTACTCGGACATCTAGTTGACAAAACTTTCCCTCTTATGATCATCTTGACGCCTTTTGTGCTGCTCGTTTTCGGGCTCGCAGTACTGTTGCGTACTACAGGACGTGATTGCAAACTTTTGCTTTGGTGCCTGGCCGCCTACATGTTCACATTCGCGGCTGAAGCGATTGGGGTGCATTCTGGATTAATATTCGGCGAATACTACTACGGGAATACACTAGGTCTCAAATTGCTGGGTGTACCCGCGGTCATTGGTTTCAACTGGGTAATTGTAGTACTTGGCGCAATTGCCCTTGCGAGAAAGATATCTCACAAGCTTCTGTTCAGCGCACTACTCGCTGCTCTGTTCACGGCGATTTTTGACATTCCGCTGGAGATCGTGGCCGTGAATCTCGACTACTGGCAGTGGTCCGGAGGTTTTGTGCCCTTCCAGAACTATGCAGCCTGGTTCGTGGTTGCGTTCATCGTTGCCTTGAGTTTCAACTACCTCAAACTAGAAACAAAGGGCAAAGCGATAATACACTACTTTTTCATACAATTCTTCTTCTTCATACTGATCGATCTAATGATCCTCATAGATTTGCTCTAAAGGCAAATCTATTAGTCATTGAGTCATAACGTCGCTCTGTCTCTCAGCCTTTTCGTCTCTAGGTCTCCCCGTCTCTACGGTACGTAGCGGACTTCCAGGTACGGTATTATGTCACCTTCCTCAACGACCTTGCGCGTTGCTCCCTTGCCGATGATGAGCGGCGCCTCAACGCGCTGGTATTGCATGCTGGGCCAATAGGAAACCTCTACGAATATCTTGTATTCACCAGGACTCACCTTGTTATCCTGGTAATCGCCAAGATCCCAAATGTATATGTGATGTCCCAAGTCGATACTGGCACCGGTTATTGCATCAACATCGACAAATTCCGAAGATTTCGCCCATACCGGAAGATTAATCTGCTTTTCTTTCGCGTGTCCGCTGAAACCGGAAACATAGATTGTCTTCACGAACTCACCTTCAGCATTCTCTATCCATACTGCGGTTTGCGGTGCAAGCTCGTCGCGATAGCTCAATTCGAAATCAATATAGACGATCGGTATAATATACTTCGCTAGATCAATATGTCTGACTGGCGGCCGGAGCGTGTTGAATACGTCCTGTGCCGCCTCGGTTCCCGAGTATTTCGACACCACCTGCGTCCAATAGGTCGTCGCCTTTTTCTGATGCGCATAGCCAAGCCAGTATGTCGCCTCGGCCTTCATATCCCTGGAAGCATCACTTGCCGCGACCTTTTCTAAATCTATCATCCCCTGATCGATACGGTTCACGAAGAAGGGCATATTCACTGCAAAAACGCCACGTGTAAACCTCAATTCAATGTCATCCGGAGCAAGCGCAACCGCCTTATCCAATGTCTCGGTAACCTCAAATGCAAGGTCAGTACGGAAATCTGTATTCAGGTATATCCTCGGATCATAACCGACCGCATTTATTTCATTTAGAGAAAAAGCCAGTAGCTTATAAGCCCCGCCGTCTGACTGGTCGATTTTCACGGCTTTTCGCAAGAGATTTGCCGCCTCTTCATAGTTCTCAATATTGTAATAGGCTTTGCCCAACGCCACAAGAATATCAAAATTGCCTGGGTCTTTGGCAACTTTCTCCTTGAGCCCGATGATCTCGGGAGTATCTTCAGGTAAACGCTTTACGCGTTCGGCCTGCCAATTCTCGAATGTCACGATCTTACCGATATTCTCCTGAGCCAACCGGGCATATTCAGTCTCTGGAACAAGCGCAATGATCTTTTCATGTATTTTTTTTGCCTTATCGTATTCGGCATTTTTCTGATAACCAGTAGCTAGATACTGATATGCTTCGACCAGCCTTTCTTTTGA
>JASFEK010000138.1:0-5457 GCA_050124875.1 Caldifarciminota bacterium
TTTGGACTACGGACCTTTAATGCACTAAATATCTCCTGTTTGAAATCGCCCTTGTTAGTCTTGGTTTCGGGCGAGGGATTGCGTGTAGTGCTTGTAACAAGCTGACACAAGATCAGCTCAACCGCAACCCGGGCATTCATCGATCGTTTTATCAACTCTTCAGACTTCAGGAGTACGTCGAGCATACTCATTGCCTTCTCTCTATCAAGATCCATCGACTTTATCTTCTCTATCTCCTCGTCACTCAAGTCGAGCAGTTCGTTCGGTAACTGATTGTGCACGAGCAAGGCGACGCGCATATAGTCAACCAGCCCGCGGTACATCTCCAGCGGGTCGGCCCCATCCTCGACACCACGATTCAAGGCACACAAGACATCAGTGTATTTTTGCTCCGTGATATGCTGGACGAGTTCATGATAGAAATCACTGCCCAAGAAACCGATCAACTTGAACACGTCTTCCTCGGTTATCTCACCCTCAACGAAAGAAGCCAGCTGCTCTAAGATACTCTCGCCGTCACGGACACTGCCGTCAGCCCTCACCGCAACGTAGTGTCGAGCCTTGTCAGTGATCGCCATGTTTTCTTTCACGGCGATGGCCTTCAACCGCCCACTGATCTCTTTGACCGAGAGACGCTTGAAAACAAAGCGCTCACAACGAGAGAGAATCGTCTGAGGTACTTTTGCCGGATTCGTGGTGGCGAAAATAAACACTACCGAGGGTGGCGGTTCTTCAAGGGTTTTCAATAGCGCATTGAAAGCATCTCCAGTAAGTGCATGCACTTCATCAATAATGTATATTTTCCTTCGGCTGTACAGCGGTGAGTATTGCACGGCCTCGCGGAGATTTCTTATCTCGTCGATACCGCGGTTTGAAGCACCATCGATCTCGACGACATCAATGCTTCGACTCAACGCGATCTCCCGGCATGACTGGCATTTCTGACAAGGGTGAATCGTCGGTCCCTCAACGCAGTTCAGGCTCTTAGCCAGAATCCTTGCCGTGGTCGTCTTGCCGACCCCACGGGGCCCGGCAAACAAGAATGCGTGGCCGATGCGGCCACTCTTGATCGCTCCCTTCAAGGAAAGCGCCACATGTCCTTGCCCGGTTAATTCATCAAAATCCTGAGGACGGTACTTCAGCGATAGGACGCGATGGTTCACACTGAGCCCCGCTCCGCCCGGCAAACGCAAAATCCTAAGCACGAAACTCGATTCCACAAATTATCAAATCCTTGATTTGATTGTATTTGCGAGAATCCGCGGAGGGGGAGCAATTTCGAAATTCTAAATTCGAATGACCAAAACTGTCGTGTATTTTGGTAATTTGATGTTGGGGTCTGCTTAGTATTTCGGATTTCGGATTTCGGATTTTCAAAGTGGTCTTTCAATATCTTCTCCTCACAGCTCAACCCCCGTATGTTGAATATGTTTCTCTAGAAATCAGGTTAATTCCGGTCGTGCAACCCACTTCGCCACAAACATCCAGGAACAGCAAGGCGAAGAACTCGGATCAGGTGACCTTGTGACTAGCCCTTTCTACTTACCGCTGCTTCCTTCCGGATCTGACGGGGTTCATAGACGGTACTATCGCAAGACCCAATCTTCAACGCACTTCAATTCCCTACTGTTGCCCCTAAAGGTCTTGGCTCTGGTGAAGTATTCAACCCCGCATAAGCGGATTTCGGGTCATCCTGATTTGCATCGGGCTTCAGGGCACCGCTAACTCCCCGTCTAGCACGACCGGCTTATCTTACAAAATCGCTCTTTTGAAAAAGAAACTCGGAAGGCTTTATGCCACAGGTACCAATACCCCTTCTAACCAGATCAGTCTGGAAATGCTCTATGCTTTTCACCCCGATTTCGGCGAGCCTTTCATACTCTGGCGTTCTCATATTCATGATCAGATCTTCCTCTTCAGGCAGATCACTGATCTTCATGACATAGCGCTTCGCGATTTCAGGACTACGCGCAAGATAACCCATGGCCGCTTCAACTGCCGACTTCACTCTTATCGCCGCCAGCTTGTTCTCACCGAAAACAAAATTCTTGCTCATCACCACTGCGCCGTATGGTATATTGGGTACAATGTATGTCGATAACAAACCCTCTGCCAGAGCTGTATTGCCCAAATAGAGCAAGTAGGCACGATGTGGGTCAAGTACAAACAGAGCATCGACAATATCTTCATCGAACGCAGTAACAACCTCTTCAGATCGCAGCGGTACATATTCGACGTTTTTTAGATTAATGTCCTCGGTCATCTTTGTCATCATCAGATTCACGAGGTATTCGTCGCGCGCCATGTATCCGATACGCTTACGGCTTAAATCCCTAAGCCGCGTAATCCTGGAGTTCGCAGGAACAATAAGTGCATCGATCGATCTTCCGGATTTAATCTCCAGCGAGCAAAATGCTTTCAGCGTGTCGCCATTCATGCTCGGTGATATGAGAAGCCAGTACCAGGGGACTACGGCAACGTCGTAGGCACCGTTCTTGATGCCTTCGAGTGGATCTCCCTCAATATCGACAAACTCGGCCTCGACCTTTTCCAGGGCGAAGTAGTTCCTGCTCGTATCCATGAGCGCAACATAGAAAGGAACGGTGTTGTAGGACTTGTCGACGCCGAACCTGACTTTTGAAGGCAATGACTCCTTGTAGATCGGGTATCCAACTACCAACAGTAGAACCACGACTGCCAGTAATATGAGAATGGTCAGCAGTCTTTCAGTCGATTTTATTTTCATCACTGCTCCTTCTGCAATTTTTCAGCCTTTGTTAACCATTCCAATGCCTTCTTGTTATTTCCCATTTCACGATAAACATAAGCCAAATTGGTCATGGCATCGATGTTCTCGGGATCGAAGCCGAGCACCTTATTCTCATATACATCGATGGCCCTTGCGTAGTCCTTCTTTTGCGTGTAGCTTACGCCAAGATAGAACCAGGCGTACACATCATCTTCCTGAATCGATGTAATATTCTCAAAATATCCAATCGCCGCATCAAATTCCTTTTGCTTTATGCTGATTTCTCCGGCATAATACAGGGCATCTACATCATCAGACTTCAAGTCGAGGCTCTTCTTCAAATACTCCATAGCCTTATCATCATTCTTGAGATTATAGTATGCCATACCTAGGTAATAGTAAGCACGTGCCAAGCCATCAGTCGTTTTATACAGCTGCTCAATTGTCCTGCGCTGAGCAGCAAGACCACTATCAAAGCCCAGTCTCACCTTCACCAACTCATCCAGCTCGTCTTCCTTCTTTTCACCCCATAATTCA
Organism: Caldifarciminota bacterium; assembly: GCA_050124875.1. Taxonomy (GTDB): domain Bacteria; phylum Hydrothermota; class Tepidihabitantia; order SM23-42; family SM23-42; genus SM23-42. The sequence goes on from JASFEK010000138.1 coordinate 3,287, forward strand.
ATGATCTTCTCGAGCGTTTTTTCATCGACCTCAGGGAGATTTTGGAAAAGGACCTTTGTGGTCCGGTCGTATTTCATCGTGAAATATTCCACTGCATCATTGAAATACACGATCGAAGAGTCGTACAACCCCTCTTCGAAGACAGCCTTACCAATGAGGAAGTAGGCCTCAGGGTTTTCTGGATCTATGCTCAAGGCTTTCGCATATGCGGCATTAGCATTCTCCTTTTCGTCGATTTCCGCATAAATGCCACCCTCGAGTATGTACTGGCTGACATTATCCGGATCGAGTGTTTCACAAAACGCCAGATTCTTCAGCGCCTCGTCGTACCTCTTCTCCGACATCAGGGCAATCGCCGCATTATAGAATGCTTGCCAGTATACGGGAACGTTTTGCTTATCAGCAAGCAGCCAATTCACGGTACTTGCCGAATCAATGGCCACGCCCCGCAAGAATGCATCACTGGCAGCGGTCCAATGTGCCAAGCCGATTTCAACCTTGGCCAGTAGTACATAATACTCGTAGTCATTAGGGGCGCTCTTAAGACCCTCCAAGATCTGTGCTTTTGCCGCCTCGTATTCGCCTTGCTGAATGTAGATACGGGCCGCGTTCTTTGCGGTCGGTGGACATGCCATAAAAAGAAAAACAATACCCAGGAAGATAAGCTTCTTCATCGTGCCTCCTTGAGAATAATTTTATTGATTATTATGGCGAAGTCAATACCAAACTTGTTGCCGCATACGCCAGGAATCTCTCAATAACAGGGTCAATTCCAGTGCTGACAACACAACCCTTGATTTAGAGGCAATTCCACCTAATATTAGCCATGATCCTATGCCACCTCTTTGCTCTGGTCCTGTGCAATGCAATCGTGCTGGACGCTAGCTTTCTCGTTGTCGACACCGCCGGTCAAGGCGTTTCAGAAGTCGAATTGACAGAGCAGATCATCGATCATGTCTGGGATGACTATCTCTATCTGGCTACCCAAAAATCCCTGTTCAAAATCGCTCCTTCCGGCCCCATGCTCATCGATAAGACCCTATTGCCCATGCGGTTCAACTATCTCATGCTCAAGGGCAATGATATAATCCTCGTCGCGACGAACGAAATAATCGTTCTTGACCGCAATAACCTTGCCTTTAAGTCGGGAGTCGGGCTTGAGCACGGTGACCACAAACCCGTTGTCAAAGACCAGTCCTTCGCCACAACCCCAGCAAATGACTACGTCTACCTGGTAAGCGACGCCGGCGAGCAGAGCATCATTCGGATCATTGACCTACGCTCAGGTAGATTGGTAAGGAAGACAAGAACCAACCGGGTCAGGTCATTCCATTATGATGTGAGACACCGTGCCTTTGCCGCCCTGGACGTCAAGAACAACATCCTGATTTTCGATACCTTCATGAAAAGACAGCGCAAAATCGAATTACAGGTCCCAGCCAATGCAATTTCCACGCATGCTGACGGGTTCATGGTGCAGGCTGATCAGGGTATTCTGCTGATGGACATGAACGGCAACGTCATTGACTTTCAACCAATACCTAAAACATTCACACGATGTGGTCTGGTGGGTTTGAGCAAAACGGCGATTGTTGGCTTCGACAGTACTACGCTTCGTCCCGAAGGCTGGCTAACGAATGACCAGAACATTGTGCAGCTATATCCCTTTGCTGGTTCGCATCATGACCTCGGTACTGATATGCAGGGCAACTATTACCTGATCGAACACAAACCCATCAGCGTTACGCCACTTAGATTGTACAAAGCCCAACTGAAATGGACTATGCCCCCTCTTGCGGCATCAGATTCACTGTGGTATCTGCAACTTGGGGCGTTCTCGAATCCGGCTAATGCCCTGGAGGAACATGAAGCGTTCCGTCAAGATGGCCTGCCAGTATTCATCGATTCAACTGACCTGTACCGCGTTAAATTAGGTGGTTTTCCGGATAAGCACGCTGGCCTTGAAATTGCTGACAAGTTGGACTTGAAGGGCTGGTTTGTTTACGAATGCAGACTATCAAACAAGCAGCGCGAGACTTTCTATGTCGGCGCTGAAAGATATTTGATCCAAGAAGGTGTAGTAGAAAAGGAGGAACCGTGAAACAAATCGTACACACAGATCAAGCACCTAAAGCTATTGGTCCTTACTCGCAGGCGATAAAGGCCGGGCC
>JASFEK010000139.1:0-5435 GCA_050124875.1 Caldifarciminota bacterium
AGGACATGATATGCCAAGGATGAGTACAAACCGGCTCATTGAAGGCGAAGAAGTATACGAGATAGCCTTACGGCCCAAGAAGATCACCGAATTCGTCGGGCAGAAATCGATCGTCGAAAATCTGCAAGTATTCATTCAAGCCGCGAAGAAGCGTCAGGAGGCAATTGAACACGTGCTGCTTTTCGGACCACCCGGTCTGGGGAAAACAACCCTAGCTCATATCATCGCGCGAGAAATGGATGCGAATATATATCCGACTTCCGGGCCAATACTGGAGCGTCCATTTGATCTAGCTGGGATACTAAGCAACTTGAATGACACCGACGTGCTCTTCATTGATGAAGTCCACCGTATCAACAAGGCGGTCGAGGAGTACTTGTACCCTGCACTGGAAAGCTTCTGTCTTGATGTTATGCAGGACAAAGGTGTCGGTGCTCAGGTACTGCGTCTGAAACTCAATCGTTTCACACTGATCGGTGCGACGACGCGCTCGGGCCTGCTCACCTCACCCCTGCGCTCCCGGTTCGGCATCACATTCCGGCTCGACTACTATCCAGCCGAAGACCTGCATCACATCGTGAAACGCTCGGCCCAGATCTTGAACGTGAAGATAAAGGAAGATGCGGCGAGAGAGATCGCATGCCGTTCACGAGGCACACCCCGTATCGCCAACCGGCTATTACGCCGGGTCAGAGACTTTGCCCAGGTAGAGGGCAGGGAAGAAATCGACCTCCAGATCTGCGATTATGCCCTTGAAAAACTCGAGGTCGATAAGCGTGGCCTGGATGAAATGGATAAGAAAATAATCCATACGATAATTGAGAAGTTCCAGGGCGGCCCAGTGGGCATCAACAGCCTCTCGGTTGCGGTCGGTGAGGATGCACAGACGATCGAGGAAGTATTTGAACCGTTTCTTATCATGGAAGGGTTCATCAAGAGAACCTCAAGAGGCCGTGAGGCAACGCCACTCGCCTACGAGCACTTCAAGATAAAGAGGGAACAAGGACCACTTTTCAAATAAACGGTCAGGTTGGACGATTGCGAAAGGCGAAACGTCCATCGTTCTTGTTTGTCCTAACCGTGATCTGAAACCGAATCTCTTTTCGGAACCCTTCAACGACAAACGATCACTTTACGCTTGACTTATTCGCAACTGCGGCTATAATCGGCCATGAATAAAAGGTTACTGATCATAACATTCATGGTACTAACAGGGGCTAACCTCGTCTGGGCAAACCACACACGCATATCAACATTAATGGCTGGTGATTACGTCGACGACATCGTCCACATAGATATCTACCCCCAGTGGCTGCTGACGTACGAAAACACGCTGTTTCTCGATATCAGACAAGGCCCCGAGGATTTTGGCATTGTAGCAACGCCGAATAGTAAGTACGGCGTTATTGGCTGCTGGCAGAACCCGGTATCCGACCACGGCTTCAACCTGGGCTACGCGATCAAGGTTTTCAACTTCAACGCTGGTGTAACGCTGTCGCCGATCAAGGACAACACGCGCTTCGGCGTGGGCTTGGGTAGGGACTTCTTCGACCACCATATTGATGCTTCTTTTCTGACCTTTGATGGTATCCAGGACAAATGGCACCGTTTCACGGCCCGGTATGTACGGAGGATAAGTGATTATAATATCATACCCAGGTATTCATTCGACTACGTTTTCGAACCGTATGACTATGGCATACACAAGATCGGTGTTATGCTGCACCGGTTGATTCTAAACGAGGGATTTGTGTTTCTCGGTGCAGAATATCGTTTCAGCCGCGGTGACATTGAGTATGACTCAACCCGTATTAACGCCGGGGTCGAGTTAAAACTATCCCGGCTTCTTGTGCTGAGATGCGGGGTTGCGGAAAAGTTCGATGGAAGTTTTGAGAATGCGCAGTGGCAGATCGAACCGGGTATCGGTCTGCGCGTTCGCGATTTCAACATAGATGTTCATCTGAACAAAGACCGGTTCTTTGATAAAGAACAGACAATTTTCAAATCTTTAGGCCTGGATTTCAACTTCGGAAGATTTTAAAAGATAGGCTAAGGGATTGGGTTGGGATGCTTGAATCCGGTTTCTCAACCCCAACCCTTAAACCATTTTTCAAGGGGGTGTAGCTCAGGCGGGAGAGCAGTGCGTTTGCAACGCACAGGCCAGCGGTTCGAGTCCGCTCACCTCCACTCTCTTCAACCCCTAAACCCTAGATAAATTCGAATGTCGAAAAACGCTTTACGCTTTTTTCAGTATACGTAGGAAGTTCTTGCTGAATATCTTCGCAATGGCGGAGTTACTGTAACCCTTCTTGATCAATGTTTTTTCCAACTTTCTTATCCCAGCTGGGCTAGCGATTACTGGATCGGTGATGCCATCGAAATCACTGCCAATAGCCGCACAGGATACACCGAATTCCTGACATAAATAATCAATATGCTCAACCACTCCGTACTGACCAAGGTGGTGTTTGGAAAAGTTAATACCCACCACACCATCCCGTTCCACAATCGCCTCTATCGCCCGGTCAGAAATGTTGCGTAAGAAAGACGGGTTCAATTTCCTCACGCATGAATGTGAAGCAATGATCTTGTTTTCCCAGATATCACAGACATCAAGCACGGTACGGGTTGACGCGTGCGACATGTCCAAGCATATGTCATACTCTCGCATTTTCCGTACGTATTCCTTGCCCTGTTTTGTCAAACCCTTCTGGTCGGCCTCAAGCGCCGCACTGGCGAGTCGGTTGGAATTATTCCAGGTCAAGGTGAAAACCCGCACCCCTAAGCCATAAAGCGCTTCTACCTGCCCGAATACCGCATCGAAGATATGACCGCCCTCAACACCGAACACAATGCTGGTTTTACCTCGCGCAAGGGTAGGAGATCCCCAATGCAGGGTTTTCTGTTTTTCAAGATATCTTCTGGTTGAGGAGATCATCTTCACGGCATCGACGAACGGGTATCTTGCTTTCGGGTATACAAAGTGGGCGAATATCGCCCCACAATAGCCTTGCTGATACAACCTAGGAGGATTTATGTGGTTGAATCTTCCCTTTACTATGTTGTGAGGCGTATCACAGTGTAAGTCAAAGACTCTTTTCATTGTACGATTGCTGCAGGATCAGATGCTGGGAGGGTATACCAAGCACAAACCAATAAGACACCCGTCAACACAAGATCGCACGTCCTAACATGATCACGACAATCAATGTGATCACTCCACCAATCCATACAAAGCGGAACGGCTTCGGATATTTTCTTCTCGGAATCAATCGTCCTTCTTTGCGTTCGTATCTTCTCTTCTTAAGATCAATCTCCATGCTATGATGCCTCCTCTTCCAAGGATCTCTTAATTGCCTCCAAAATCTCTTCTTGGATTTCTTCAATCTCCCGGTTGGCACAAGTGAAATTATTGAATAACATGGAAAAACAGTAATCCCTGTCATCAAAGCGCAGGTAGCCAGAAAGACAAGACACACCATCCAGAGTTCCTGTCTTGGCCCGCAAGATACCGGTCAGCCCATTGAACTTCTTCTCCAGAGTGCCTTCGCCCGGACCCGGCAGCAAACCGGAGAATTCATTTGACAGCTCTGAATGATACATGTAACGCAGGACGAGCGCAATGTCGTAGGGAGAGACCAGGTTATGCCTGGACAAACCGGAGCCGTCGTGCAGCGCAACCAGAGCCGTATCTACGCCACAGCGCCTCATGAACTCCTTTATGATCGCAACGCCCGCCCGGAAACTACCTTCCTTGCCATAGTAGGCCCCCAGTGTTTTGAGTACCGCCTCGCCATAAAGGTTAACACTCTCGGTGTTCAGTTCCTGGATTATCTCGAACATCGGGACCGATACAACTGAATCAATCATCTCAAATGCCGCACTTCTGGCAGGAACATTCGATCCTCTATTCTTGATACAGCTACCCCGTATTTTGATGCCGTTGGCGAATAATCTTTCCTTTAAGTATTCACCAAAGAACATTGTTGGGTCCTTGACCGCGACCTCGATATCACGAACGCGCCCGAAACCTATGCCGCCATCCACATAGATCGTGTTAGCCTCAGGCCGGCGGAAGATGATTATGCTATCATCACTCGCCCTCGTCCTCATTGAATTGACCAACCGAACGTATCGGGTCGGTGGTTCTATGGACACATTGGCCGGCTCACCAGGCGTCGTTGCCCGGATATGCACGTTCACGACATTACGGTTCAATGAAAGTGCTGATATCTCTGCCGCATACCGCGCATCGAGATAGTGCCATGCCCAACCAATAGGTAACCGTTCATCAGTGAAGTAACCATCATCCAGGATAAGATTACCGGCAATACTGGCAATACCTTGATCTTTAAGCGTGGTGACGAAGTGCTCTAAATCTTCCAGTCCGAAACTCGGATCACCACCCCCGACAACTATCACGTCGCCGTCCCATTTATTCCTCTGTCTTCTGCCGGATAGGCCGAGCCTTGTCTTGAATCGAAAATCACGGCCGAGGAATGTGAGAGCAGCAGCGCTCGTTACTATCTTCACGTTGGAGGCGGGTACCAGATTCCGTCGGCACTCACGGGCGTAGACGACACTATCTCTTTCCAGGTCTATCACGATCATGCCCACCTGAACATGCTGCAACTCTGGCTGGTTGATAATGCTGTCGAGGGACAGTGAAGCAAGTAATAGTAGTATCATTTCAGGGATTGATAAAAGAAATCAGAATGGCGGCAGCTCACTTCTCTTTTGTGCGTTTCTTCCGGACCTTCTTGGCCGGACGGCCCGCGCCGCTCAATTTCTGCGGGGTAAAAGCACCCACCTTCTCTGTTTTGCAGGAACAACTTCCCGTATTGAGATTGATGCCGCATACCGGACACAGACCCCGGCAATCATCCTTGCAGAGCTGCATTATTGGCAGAGACAAGATAATGGCCTCCCGTATTCCGATTGCCAGATCAATCTGAGGCCCCCGATAGTACACCTTATCGGCATCATGTGCCGTGAGTTCCACATTCTCACTCTTTAGATGAGGATCCTCGCCTTCCACATATTCGAGATGCAGATCCACGTCACCGTCGCGGCTGTATGCTCCCAGACAGCGCACGCATGAAAATTCAGCACTATAAATGACGCTGAAGTCGGCCCGAATACCGATCGAGGATTTCTGTAATGACACATCGGCACGGATTTTCTTGAAAGTGAGATGATATTTCTTATCCAGCCCGATTTCCGATGCCTTCATCCCCTGGAATTCATAGTGACTCTGGTGATCCAGATCTTTCGTTCGAATGAGGAATTTCCGCTTTTCTATGTCTTCAACTCCTTCTTACGTGCAGCCGGGAACAACACATTATTCAGGATCAAGCGATACCCTGGAGAATTGCGGTGCATGTTCAAATCGGTCGGTGGGTCGCCAATGAAATGCTGATAATCTTCCGGGTCGT
>JASFEK010000140.1:0-5339 GCA_050124875.1 Caldifarciminota bacterium
AGGGAAATCCAGATCTGGCTGACCAACATTGCTAACATAGTTAGCAAAAGTGATTAAAGCGACGCTACCGATCATTTCCACGATTTCCTGATCATCATAACCGGCGTTTCGAACACTCGCCAAATCATCATCTGTAACTTTGCCATTATTCATTTTGATTTTCTTTGCGAATTCAAGCATTTTCGTCGTCTTTTCATCCGGGCCGACAGCCTTGCGTGCGTTCAAGCATTCTTCTTTGGTAAGCAAACCCGAATCTAGAGCCATCTGTGTATGCGCGGCTACACAATACTCGCAGTCATTCAGCTGGGAGGTTAAAAGGATGATCATCTTCACGTTCTTCGGCCCGAGTTTGCCGGAATTCACACCGGCGTTCAACGCCAAAAACCCGTCTAGGCTTACGTCTGAATTACCCATGCATTTGAACATATTCGGAACGACACCCAAATTTCCTTCGACTCTCTTGTAGAGGTTCTTAGTCCATGATTGCGCTTCATCTGTACCGAGTTGTTTTATCCTTGGCATGTTTTTCTCTCCTTTTTTGTTTGTCTTCTTGGAATTGGTTGTTTGGGTATTATATGCGAATTTCTAAAGAAATCAAGAGCAAACATAGCCGTCCCCAGAAGGTTGACAGGTTTGATTTCCTAGATACACTTAATCCTAGAAATAGTGTCGCCCTGAACTCTAATTAATATGAACTATTTTTCGCACCTACATATAATATCGAGCATCATATATTCCTGTATGGCGGCGTTTGTCTTGTATAAGAACTTCAAATCGCCGCTCAACCGGATAACAGCCGGCATTCTTTTGTGCCTTGGCGTGTGGAGTTACGGCATGACCGGAGTCCATAACCTGCAGAGCACGATTGGCACGGCACGTTTATTTGATTACATCAGCTCGGTTGGTTCATTCAGTTTCTGCGTTTTCGCCTTATGGTCCGCGCTGGTATTCACCGAAAAAAGACATCTACTGCGCTCGCGGATTCTGTACGTGGCTTTTGTGGTATTGCCGCTCTTCTTTATCATACTTCAGTGGTCCAATGTTTTGATTGCCGATTATGTGCGACAGCCGTACGGCTGGGGCGTGGTTTGGGCAAGATCCATCTGGGTTTATCTTTTCTACGTATACCTTGCAGTTTTTCTCCTACCGACCGTCTTCATGCTTGCCCGGTATGCATATCACGAAGAAAATCCAACCAAGAAAAAACAAGCAAGGATTATTTATATTACCGCCGCGACATCTTTTGCACTAGGCTCGGTTGTTGACCTCTTATTACCTACCCTGAACATACATGTCATACCCAATATCGCAAATATCCTCGCATTCGTTTGGGCGGGTGGGTTGTTTCATGTTATAATTCGCTACAAGTTCCTGGTTCTAACGCCAACCGCAGTCGCCGATGACATCCTTTCAACCATGAACGAAGCGCTGGTTTTGCTCAATCCAGATGGTGAGGTTGTGAGCACGAATCAGGCGGCACTCAAACTTTTGGGTTACTCGGAGAATGAACTCAAGGGTAAGAACCTTGATATGATCTTCGCCGACGAAAGGATCGCGCGTAACGTGATGGATGAAGTCGTGCTTAAGAGGAGAGCAAAAAATTATGATTGTGCACTGAAAGCACGGGATGGTAATAATATCGGAGTCATGCTTTCCTGTTCATTGATCCAACAGGATGAAAAATTGTCCGGCGTGGTCTGTGTGGCGCGCGATGTACGCGAGCAGTTGCAGGCGCGTGAGGAGATTGAGAGATCAGAGGCACGCTACCGCAATCTTGTTGAGAAGGCCGGCATCGCGATCCTGATCGATGATCGCAATGGATTCTTCAGATATTTCAACAAGCGGTTTGCTGACCTGTTTGGATATACAATGAAAGAAATGGAAAAACAGGCAATTCAAACGCTGGTTCATCCAGAAGATCTCGGTTGGATCATGAACTACCACAAGAGTAGGTTCAAGGGCGAAAGAGCTCCCCATCGCTATGAATTCCGGGGAGTAAGAAAGGATGGCTCGACGATACATCTGGAGATCGACGTTACCGCGCTGCGCGAGCGGGGCAGAGTGGTCGGCACCCGTTCCTATATCTGGGACATTTCCGAGCGCAGGAAGATCGAGGAGCAGCTGCGTAAGGCTCAAGGTGAACTCGAGATACGCGTACAGGAACGCACCGAGGACCTGGTGCACGCGAACGAAGCGTTGCAGACAGCTCTTGCCGAAAAAGAAGTTTTGCTGCGCGAGATCCATCACCGGGTTAAGAACAACCTTCAAGTTATTTCCAGCATACTCAACCTCCAGAGCCGGCACGCCGATGACCGTCATACACGGGATGTGCTTGAAGAAAGCCGCAGCCGCATTCAATCAATGACTATGGTTTACGAACAGCTTTACCAGGCTGAGGATCTGAGCCGGATCGATTTTCGCAAGTACGTGCGGAACCTCACGGCCGCGCTCCATGCATCACACCATGCGAATCATGGCGCGATCAGGCTCAATACTGATATCGATGATTTCCAGCTCGATCTCGGAACCGCGATTCCCTGTGGCTTGATCATCAGCGAACTCGTGCTCAATGCCTTGAAGTACGCATTCCCGGGTAACGGCGAGGGCGCGATCGATGTGGCATTTCGGGCTGGGAAAAGAATGGAGTGTACACTGGTGGTCAAGGACAACGGTGTTGGTTTGCCTGATGACTTGAATTTCGATTCAGCCAATACCCTTGGTCTTCAGCTGGTACGTGCGCTGGTCGACCAGCTAGAGGGTAGTATCAAGGTAGTACGAGACAAGGGAACAAGGTTCATTATCAGATTTAAGCGAGGTGACAGGAGGAGACATGCCAAAGGCAAAGATACTGGTCGTCGAAGATGAGAAGATAGTAGCACTGGATATTAATGATGTACTGGGAAAACTTGGTTATGACGTGCCAGCCCTGGTTGCTTCAGGCGAGGAGGCGATCGAAGCGGTTAAGAAAACAAAACCCGATCTGGTGTTGATGGACATCGTATTGAAAGGGGATACTGATGGGATCGAGGCGGCCGAGGTGATCCGTCACCGCTATGGGACGCCGCTTGTTTTCCTGACGGCCTATGCAGATGATGAGATATTGAAAAGAGTGAAGCATATCGAGCCTTTTGGCTACATCCTGAAGCCATTTCAGGAGAAAGAACTCTATAGCGCGATTGAAATAGCTCTATTCAAGCACGGTCTGGAAAGGCGACGTCGCCGGGAACGGGATAAGCAAAAACGCAGTTCAAGACGCATGATCAAGACTTACGAGGCGGCCGTGAATTCATTGTCCAGGGCAGTGGAGATGAGAGATCCGACATCGGCGGGTCATCAGAAAAGGGTTGCCGAACTGTCATGTGCGATCGCCCGCCAAATGGGTTTGAAAGACCGAACGATCGAGGGTATACGGCTTGCTGGATTAGTACACGATGTGGGCAAGATAAGGATTCCTGTTGAGATCCTGCGCAAGCCCGGGCATCTGAACGATGATGAGTTGAGCATGGTCAAAGACCATCCCAAGGTTGGTTATGAGATACTCAAGGATGTGGATTTCCCGTGGCCGATCGCCGACATGGTACATCAGCATCACGAGCGGCTGGACGGATCAGGATACCCTGAGGGTGTAAAGGATGAGGAAATGCTTACCGGGTCCAGGATTCTGGCTGTAGCCGAAGTCGTCGCAACGATGTTAATGCATCATACATACCAACCATCACTTGATGAGAAGGCAGCATTGAGTGATTTGATCAGAAACCGGGGCACCCTTTTTGATGCTCAAGTAGTTGATGCCTGTGTTGTACTCTTTAAAGAGAAGAAATTCAAGTTTGAATGAACAACAGACAGGCGAACGCCTGCCCCTTAAATAATGAAGGACAATAAACTGCAGGACAAGAGATCTATTCAGGATTCTTTCTGGACCCCGCCCGTAGAATACGTGCTCCAGACATTTGGCGTCGTAAAGAAGCAGGGTCTTTCATCCAGAGATATTAAGGAGCGCCAGATAGAATATGGTCTGAATCTCTTAGAGAAGGCGGCCCGGAAAAATGCGGGGGCCATACTCGTGAACCAGTTCAAGAATCTCATCGTAGTGCTTCTGCTTGCGGCGGCGCTGCTTTCATTCTTCTTTGGTGATCTTCTCGAAGGTTTCGCGATCTGCGTCGTCATTATTATTAATACGGTGATCGGATTTCTTACCGAATTGAGGGCAACGCGGTCCATGGAAGCGTTGCAGCAGTTAGGCATGGTGAGCAGCAAGGTGAGACGCGAAGGTACGCTTATGGAAATCCCGGCCCAGGAACTGGTTCCGGGCGACATCGTCATTTTGGAGGGTGGGGACGTCGTCAGTGCTGACCTAAGGTTGATCGAGGCATCGCGGCTGCAGGCTGATGAGTCGACCCTCACTGGTGAGTCAGTGCCGGTCAGTAAAAGCATAAAAGGGATCGAGTCGGATGCGCCTCTAGCCGAGCGTAAGAATATGTTGTTCAAAGGTACATCAGTAACGCGCGGGTCAGGCGAGGGGGTGGTAGTAGGAACCGGCATGCAGACAGAACTGGGCAAAATATCCGCTCTTGTTGAGGAGGCCGAAGAGGAAATAACACCACTTGAAAAAAGGCTTGATCAGCTGGCCCGCAGACTGATCTGGGCGACTTTGGTCATTGCCTTGCTCATTGTGGTTTCCGGTATCCTAACGGGTAAAGAGATATTCTTGATGATCGAAACCGGGATTGCCCTTGCCGTGGCCGCAATACCCGAAGGTCTGCCCATTGTGGCGACGCTCGCCCTGGCGCGAGGCATGTGGCGCATGGCGCGACGCAATGCATTGATCAGAAAACTCTCGGCCGTAGAGACCTTGGGCGCGACCAATGTGATCTTTACGGATAAGACCGGAACCTTGACCGAGAACCGCATGGCCGTATCAAGTTTCATGCTCGAGTCGGGAGAGATCAAGATTGTCACGCAAAATGATAATTCTATTTTCAGTGAGAACGACGAACAGATATCGCCGACAAGGAATGATATCTTGATCGAAGCATTGAAAATCGGGGTGTTGTGTAATAATGCAGTTATTTCCGAAGCCAAAAAGAGTGATCAGCACATGGTCGGTGATCCTCTGGAGATCGCGCTCTTGAATACTGCATTACAGGCAGACATTAAACAATCTGTTTTAAACAAAGAGATGCCAGAAGTGCGAGAAGAGGCCTTTGATCCCGAACTGAAGATGATGGCTACTTTCCATAAAACAAACAGCAGTTACTACGTTGCAGTTAAGGGTGCGCCCGAATCTGTGATTGGTCTATGTGAATCGGTAATGGGCATTGATGGAGCGCGTGCACTTT
>JASFEK010000141.1:0-5161 GCA_050124875.1 Caldifarciminota bacterium
TCGTATCCAAAGTGCCCAGCGCCGGACTATGGGCTAACCAAACCGATGAAGGTGAAATCGGCTTTTCCTATGAAGAAATGGACCAGGCGTTGAAGAAGATCAAGGCGGGCAATACCGCGGATACTACATGCCGCGTCCTGGAAAAGGTAGTACAGAAAACTACCCATAAGAGAGAAAGACCAAAGATGTTCCGATTGAGGAGGTAGGATGCAATCACTATTCGTTTTCGCACCCCTCGGTTCGATTCTTTCCCTTATTTTTGCACTGTTCCTTTCCCGCTCGACGAAGAAATTCGACGAAGGTACTGACGCCATGCGCCAGATTGCACAGGCGGTAAGACAAGGCGCGCGTGCATATCTGCGCCGTCAATACCGGCTGGTCGTGGTGATCTTCGCGATCGTATTTGTCATACTGCTGATCCTGTCCCTGAACAATATGCTGCCGACCTTCGTCCCCTTCATGTTCCTCACCGGAGGCTTCTATTCTGCACTTTCTGGTTTCATCGGCATGACCCAAGCAACGAATTCCTCTGCCCGAACCGCCAATGCGGCGCGAACGAGTCTTAACAGTGCGTTGCGCGTAGCCTTTGCATCGGGCGGGGTCATGGGATTTGTCGTGGTCGGCTTGAGCCTTTTCGATTTGAGCTTCTGGTTCTTTCTGCTCAACTGGATATACCGTGCGCTGCCGCTGGATGCCCGCCTACTCGTCATCACCCAAACGATCGTTGCTTACGGAATGGGCGCTTCGTTCCAAGCGCTTTTCGCCCGCGTGGGCGGCGGCATCTTCACAAAAGCCGCCGATGTAGGTGCCGACCTGGTGGGAAAGGTCGAGGCGAGCATACCCGAAGATGACCCTCGTAATCCGGCCACGATTGCCGATAATGTCGGCGATAACGTGGGCGATGTTGCCGGCATGGGAGCGGATCTTTACGAATCCTACGTTGGGTCTATTGTTGCGGGCATGGCGCTCGCCTTTGCTGCGGGGCTGGGCTTCAAAGGGGTTGTACTTCCGTTACTCCTGGCCGCGGCCGGCGTTTTCTCATCGGTGATTGGCACGTTTCTGGTCCGGACCAAGGAGGAGGCAAGCCAGCACGCACTGCTCTTTGCCATTAGGAAGGGTGTTTGGGCAGCAAGTATCTTGATGGCTGTAATATCGGGACTAATCATCTGGTTTGTCCTGCCCGGCCATTTCAATTTCTACTGGCCCGTGCTCGTCGGACTGGGTGCCGGGATCATTATTGGCCTTTCCACGGAATACTACACCTCTGACAACTACCGACCGACCAGAATGATTGCCCAGGCCGCCAAGACCGGTCCGGCCACCGTAATCCTCGAAGGATTGAGCGTCGGCATGATATCGATCGTACCCCCGATCATCGTCATCGCTCTGGCAATCATCGCTGCATATTACTTGCCTGGCGGAGCGATGAATCCAGACCACGGGCTTTTCGGCGTGGCCATCGCCGCCGTCGGTATGTTATCCACATTAGGCATCACGCTCGCGACCGATGCCTACGGACCAGTCGCGGACAATGCCGGAGGGAACGCACAAATGGCCGATCTACCCGAAGCGGTTCGTACCCGGACCGATGCCCTTGATGCGATCGGCAACACCACCGCGGCAACGGGCAAGGGTTTTGCCATCGGATCAGCGGCATTGACGGTTCTTGCACTCATCGCTGCATACCGGAGCCAGATCGCCCGCATCTTCCCTGAGCTGGATTTGCGTATCGCCAATCCCCAGGTCATCATCGGACTCTTCATCGGTGGCATGATGCCCTTCCTGTTTTGTTCGCGCACGATACGGGCCGTGGGTGATACTGCCGGCAAGATCGTCCTGGAAGTACGAAGGCAGTTCAAAGAAATCAAGGGCCTGTTAGAGGGCAAGGTGCTGCCGGATTATGCGCGAGCAGTGCACATATGCACGGTCGCCGCACAAAAGGAAATGATCGTACCATCCCTGCTTGTGGTCATTGTTCCCATCATCACCGGCATACTACTCGGGCCGAACGGCGTGATCGGCTTGCTGGTTGGTGCCTTGATCACTGGCTTTGCTGTTGCGCTCATGATGGCGAATTCCGGCGGCGCGTGGGACAATGCCAAGAAATACATTGAAAAGGGTGAGTTGGGTGGCAAAGGTTCACCCGAACATAAGTCAGCGGTTGTCGGAGATACGGTCGGCGACCCGTTCAAAGATACCTCAGGACCGTCACTCAATATATTGATAAAACTAATGTCGACAGTATCCATTGTTTTTGCCGGCTTCATATTGCGCTTTGCCTTGTTCAAGTAGTTGAAGATCAAGGACTGGCCGGCCAGTGACCGACCGCGTGAAAAATTCTACGAAAAGGGTAGCTATGTTCTTACCGACACCGAACTTCTCGCCATTGTCATTGGTAAAGGTGTTAAGAACCGGACCGCTCTTGATCTCGCCAAGGAACTAGTACACAAGTCAGGCAGTCTGAAGAGGCTCAGTCAAAAATCAGTCGGCGAGATCGAGCAACTTAAGATTACCGGACTCGGCAGAACGAAGATAATCTCGATACTCGCCGCGCTCGAGGCAGGCCGCCGTTCGCTTGCTGACCGGAGCGGGAAAAAACACCGGTTCAAGAACCCTGAAGAGATCTACAAGTTTTACTACCCATTGATCAGTGGCCTGAAATATGAGATATTCAAGGTCGTCGCGGTGGACGGACAGAATACGCTGATCAATGATTACACCATATCCAAGGGCATTCTCGATGCCAGTCTCGTCCATCCGCGAGAGGTCTTTCAATTCGCGATCAACGAGAGTGCCAGTGCCATCTTTTTGATCCACAATCACCCGAGCGGTGTGCTCAAGCCGTCTGAGGATGATCTGAAGATCACTGAAAGGATCATCCGAGCCGGTGAGATCATGGGCATCGATATCGTGGATCATGTTATCATTGCAGAACAAGGTTATTACTCATTCTCGCAGCACCACCTGCTCTAACCGATCGGGACAGAAGTGCACTTTTCGCCAAAAGCGAACAGATTATAGCAGGTTGGTTCTGTTGACTTTTGGCAGGAAAATGTTAAAAATGTTGTACCTGTCCCCGACTAGGTGGCGAGGATCTCTATTATTCTATGTATTGCTGGATCGATCTTCTTTTTCCTGGTATATGTTTCCTCAAACGGCGTATATACAACCTTCTTATCGACCTCACCGACCATACAGCCGAACTTGTTCTGCCTAACTGCATCGACCGCGGCAAATCCAAGCTTGGAGGCCAGAATCCGGTCACTGGCAGTTGGTGTACCGCCCCGCTGTATATAACCAAGTACGGCAACACGGTAATCTTCATTAATACAATTCTTTACTTTCTGGGCTATGGTGAAGGCATTGCCTGCCTCATCCCCTTCAGACACGATCACGATGTTTGATTTCTTACCCACTTTTATACTGTCATTGATCTTCTTCGCCAAGGCGTTTATGTCGGTTGGTGTCTCAGGTATGATTATGTCCTCGGCGCCGCCTGCCAGACCAACGGCCAATGCAATGAAGCCCGAGTAACGACCCATGACTTCGATGAAGAAAAGCCTTTCCAGTGATGCGGCGGTATCCCGGATTCGATCAACTGCCTCCAGGGCATTGTTGACGGCGGTATCGAAACCGATCGTGAAATCGGTACCGTACAAATCGTTGTCGATCGTACCCGGCAGACCAAGCATTTTCACACCAAGGCTCACCGAGAATTCATGGGCACCGCGCATCGTTCCATCACCGCCAATCGCAATGAGCACCTCAATGCCGTGACTATCAAGTACCTGCTTTGCCTTCTGCATACCTTCAGCAGTCTTGAATTCATCCGAGCGTGCTGTACCGAGGATGGTACCGCCACGCTGAATGATGTTGGCTACTGAACCCCGGCTGAATCTTTCCAGATCATTAAGGACCAGACCATTGTAGCCGTCCCGCACTCCGTACACTTCATAGCCGTAGTGTAGCGCAGTTCTAACTACTGATCTGATTGCTGCATTCATTCCGGGCGCATCACCACCGCTGGTCAACATCGCGATTCTTGTGGTCATTAAAATTATTATAACAATTTAGACAATCATGTCAACTTCATATGGGAAGACACCGATGACGCGCCAGGCGTTGGGAATACGTCAATTGGGACTTGACAAACAATGAATTACATGTACAATAACATAATGATGTATGGAAGGAGGTGACAAGCTATGACGAAAGCAGAACTTATCGAGAGAATGGCACAAAGAGCGAAGATCTCCAAACGTGCTGCTGGTATTGCTCTGAACACCTTTGTGGAAGCAACTACTAACGCATTGAGGAGTGGTGACAAAGTAGCACTAGTGGGTTTCGGAACGTTCTCTGTTTCGCAGAGAAAGGCAAGAACCGCGCGTAATCCTCGTACTGGTGAGCCGATCGAGGTGCCGGCCAAGAGGGCGCCGAAGTTCAAGGCGGGACGCGACCTGAAAAACGCCGTAAAATAAGGCCAAAATGTCAAAAAAGGGATGGTTCTACCATCCCTTTTTTGTTATCCAAAATGCCCCAACCGACTACTTTGAACGTTCAGAAAATCGCTAGAACAAAGGTTTCCGAAGACCGCATCAACCCTGAGCCAAGGTTGGATAGGTCATACCAAACCTGCGCTTGTAGTACACGCGCATCGCAACCAGGACCGCCAGAACAATGAGAAAGTATACCGGGTACAACACACACGTGATGAGCGTGAAAAGCAGCCCGGGCAACCTGAATGATGCGATCGTCGCCTTCCGGTGGACTCTATTATTTTTTGCTATGAACACCGCTGTATATACAAAGAGCGGAAAGGAAGTCACCGCGGGGATCAAACAGACATAGTCGCGTCGTACGTACGCCGCAATGATGGCTACCGCCATGACAAGCGTCGAGACCAGATGCGCAGATCTCGCACCCAGGAAGACACCCGTCGTGATCTCTTTCGCCTTGCGGTCACCCTCGATATCAACGATTGTAGTATTAATGAATACGGCACTGATACTTAGGAAATACGGCAGGAACCGTGCGAACATTGCCGGATCGAATTCCCGCAGTAATAGCCATCCGACCGCGAAGTTTATCATACCATAGCCAATACCGTTGGACAATGTATCCAAAAGCGGTTTTCCTTTCAGCTTGATCGGTGGCAACGAGT
>JASFEK010000142.1:0-5125 GCA_050124875.1 Caldifarciminota bacterium
GCACCGACGATCATGCCGGCCAGCACACCAAGCTTTGTCGTGCCGCGCCACTTAAGCGAAAGTATCAGCGGTGGCCCAAACGAAGCGGCCAATCCTCCCCATGCATAGAGCACCAGCCAGTATACCAATCGCTCGGCGCGCAATCCCAGGACGAACGCGACGATCGCGACGACGACCGTGAAGATCCTTGCCAGACGCACCAGGTACTTCTGCGTAGCCTCAGGGTTGATGAGTTTACGGTAGATATCCTCGGTAATGGCCGATGTTGTCACCAGCAGCTGCGAGTCGACCGTAGACATCATCGCGGCCGTGGCCGCGGCCAGGACCAACCCGACTAACCAGCCGGGCAGGATCTTCGCCGCAAACGCAAGCGTGACGTATTCGGGATCAGCGATCTCACCACGCAGATACGGAATGGCAAGAAAACCCAGAAAGATTGCCCCGGCCACGGCCAGGGTGGTCCAGGTCATCGCGATGAACATCGCCTTTCTGACTTCCTTCTCACCACGTAGCGCCATGTACCGCATGAGAATGTGAGGTTGACCCGCGTAGCCGAAACCTATTGCCAGACCACCCAGTATCAATCCGAGATACAAAGCCATACCGCTTTCCCCTGCCGACAACAATGCAGCCTGAGGGTCAACCGCACTGATCCGTGAAATGACGTTCCCCAATCCTCCGAAATGGACAATACCAATGAAACACATCAAGAGCAGCGCGATCACCATTATTATACCCTGGAAGAAGTCGGTCCATGACTCGGCGATGAAACCGCCCATCATCGTATAGAACAATATTATACTCATTCCGATGATCATACCGACTACCGGGTCGATATTGAATGTCGCGGCAAGCACCTTACCCGCACCAACAACCTGGGCAGAAACATAAAGGGTGAAGAAGAATACGATCAGCAAGGATGCAGTGATCCTCAAAACATGGGTATTATCGTCAAAGCGTGATTCGAAATAGTCAGGGATGGTAAGCGCATTGTATTTGCCGGTCAACCGGCGCAGCGGCGTGGCAATGACAAGCCAATTGAAAAGGCTGCCCACCCAAACGCCAATACCCGCCCATATTGCGCCCAAACCCATCTTGAACGCCTGGCCAGGCAGGCCGATCAGCAACCAGGCTGACATGTCCGTACCCTTTTCCGAAAGGGCAATCACCGGCGTCAGCATCTTCTTGCCGCCCAATATGAAATCATCGAGGGATTTCGAAGCCAGCCGGGCGGTCACGATACCAGCGATCACCATACCGATAAGGTAGATTAGGAAGACAAGCAATAGGGCACTCATCAAACCTCCATTTCTCAATTCTAGCCACTAACGAAAAGTAGTCAAGTTCACCCAAGATACGTGAGACAAACTGATCCAACCCCCTTTTTGAAGCCAAAGCCGTCATCACCCTTGACTTTCGTCGTTCTTTCACTATATTATGCTGTCACAGTAAATATGCCAAACCTTAGCGATTTGGTCATAATTCTTACCTAAATTACAGGAGGTTTTTGTGAAAGAAGTACGCGAGGACAAAGCAAGCGTCTATGAGAATGTGGTCAGGCAGTTCAATAAGGCAGCTGACCTCATCGGATTCGATCCAGAGATCCGTAAGATCCTGGCCAAGACGCAAAACGAGATCATAGTCAATTTCCCGGTCAAGCTAGATGACGGGCATATCAAGATACTCACTGGCTACCGTGTCCAGCACAATAATGTTTTGGGACCATATAAGGGCGGCTTGAGATACCACCCGGCCGTAGACATTGATGAGGTCCGGGCACTAGCAACCTGGATGACCTGGAAATCAGCGATCGTCAATATCCCATTCGGTGGTGCAAAAGGCGGTATTCAGTGCGACCCATGGAAATACTCACAAGACGAACTGCAGCGCATGACCAGGCGCTTCACCTTTGCCCTCGGTTGCAGTATCGGACCTGAATTCGACATACCCGCACCCGATGTCAACACGAATTGCCAGATCATGGCCTGGATACTTGATACCTATCTCTCCACCCAACCACCCCACACCCGCCAGGCAAGTGTCCACGTCGTGACCGGGAAGCCCGTGGAATCTGGTGGCAGTCTGGGACGCGACAAGGCAACCGGACAAGGTGTTGTCTACACGCTCGAAGAATGGGCTAAGGACCGGAAATTCGATCTCAATGGCGCCACCTATTTTGTGCAGGGTTTCGGCAATGTGGGGTCGTGGGCGAGTATTCTCTTGAAACCCTACGGGTCTAAACTCGTTGCGGTCGAAGACGTCTGCGGCGCGTATGCTAACCCAAAAGGCATTGATCCAGACAAGCTCAATGAATATTTCAAGGAGAAACGGACATTCGACGGATTCCCAGATCTGAAGAAGATCGATCACAAACAATTCCTCGGCACCAAGGCTGATATCTTCATACCGGCGGCACTGGAAAACCAGATAACCGCGGAAACTGCTCCCTTGATAAATGCCAAGGTAATTGCCGAGGGCGCTAACGGTCCAACTGATCCGGACGGTGACGAGATATTGGAGAAAAAAGGCGTCGACATGATTCCTGACGTTCTCTGTAATGCCGGTGGCGTGATCGTTAGCTACTTTGAGTGGCTGCAAAATAAGCGCAGTGAATTCTGGGATCTGGAAGAGGTCGACCGCAAGTTGCGCAAGATAATCGTCAGCGGCTACGAGCGCGTCCGCGCCGCGGCCAAAGAGCATAATACCGACTGGCGCACTGCGGCGTATGTCGTTGCCCTGACCCGGCTTGAAAAGGTGTACAAGGAACGCGGCATTTTCCCATAATACTGTATCCCGTCGCGTTCTCAGAATAGACGGTCTCACAATCCAGACAAATAGAAAAACCAGCCGGCATATTCTGTCCGGAAAGGAAGTAGAGCCATGAAACATATCAGCTGGCAATTGGTCCTCGGATTGGTTCTGATTGCCTTATCCGCAATAGTGTACTTCATACATTATTTGTTCTTCCACGACGTCCATCACATATTTATATATCTGGTGGGCGATGTCGCCTTTGTCTTCATCGAGGTATTGCTCGTGACCATGGTCATACATCAACTGCTCGCTCGACGCGAGAAAAGAGCCAAGCTCGAGAAGATGAACATGGTGATCGGTACGTTTTACAGTGAAGTAGGGACTGTCCTGCTCGATTACTTCGTGAAAATCGACGGCAATATCAACCGCATCAGAAACGACCTGAGTGGTGCCAAAAACCTGAGTACTAAGGAATTTGCGAAGCTGAGCAGGCGATTAGCATCGCATGCCTCATCGATCAGTTGCGACCCCGAGGACTTGGAGAAACTCAAGGATTTCCTCTGTGAAAAGCGAGATTTTCTGGTCCGTCTACTTGAGAACCCTATTTTATTGGAACATGCCTCGTTCACCAATCTGCTTTGGGCGATCTTCCATCTCGGCGATGAGCTGGCTCACCGCCGCAGCTTGAAGAAAATCGCTAAAAAGGATCATGAACATATTAACGGTGACATCAGACGCGCCTATCTCGCACTACTCCGCGAATGGACCAATTACATGACTCATCTGAAGGACAATTACCCATACCTCTTCTCACTGGCTCTCCGTACGAACCCCTTTGATCCACAGGCAAAGCCAGAAGTAGTCTAGGTGGTTTTGAGCGGTGTCGGACGCTGATCTTTCTTGCTGAATACCTGACTATACGTCCGGTGCTTTGGGCGTCAGACGATCGGCTTCAATTCGTTCCATGAGGCCGGCCGGTACTTCGGTTGGATAAGTACCGGTAAAACACGCGGTACAGAAACCCTGTGCACCGCCGCCAACACCACGGACCAAACCCGGCACTGTTTGGTACACCAGGGCATCAGCGTCAATAGAATTTCTTATTTCTTCAACTGTTTTGTCCCGCGCGATGAATTCTCCCCTCGTCTGCATATCAATACCATAGACACAAGGAAAACGCAGCGGTGGTGAATAGAGGGCATAATACACTCTTCGCGCGCCGACACTCCTAACTAGGGAGATTATCTCCCGCGAAGTATTGCCGCGCACGATCGAATCATCGACCAGCATTACATCCCTACCCTTGATCTCGGGCTTTATCGGATTAAGCTTCAACCGAACCGCCTCGACACGCTCGGCTTGTGTCGGCATAATGAAGGTTCTATGTATGTAGCGGTTCTTTATCAAACCCTCACGGTGTTTCGCGCCCAGGACCTCCGCCACCAATTGAGCCGCGCCACGTGCGGTGTCCGGGATCGGCATCACCACATCTGGTTTCAGGTTATGTTTCAAACACTCCTTACCGAGCTCTTCACCAAGACGTAGCCTTGCCTCATAGACGCCTAGGCCGTCGATTATCGAATCGGGTCGTGCAAAGTAAACATACTCAAAGATACACACTGACCTCTTACCGGTCGCAACCTGCTCATTATGGAAGCCCTTTTCCATATCGATGAACATCGCCTCACCCGGCATCACGTCCCGCATCTCTTTGTAGCCCAGCAGGTCCAGAGCAACGCTCTCTGAAGCAAAACAGAAGCTGTTGCCGTTCTTTCCCATGATCAACGGTTTGATGCCGTGCTTATCGCGAAAGGCCAAAAGACCCTTGCCCGCGATCAAGGCGACCACCGCGTAACTGCCGATCATCCTCTTGCAAATGGCGCGCACCGCGGAAAAGATCTTCTCCGCACCGAAGTTCTGCAAATCCATCCGGCTCAATTCCACCGAGAGCATATTGAGTATTACTTCGGCGTCGCATTTCGAATTCAAATAGCGCAGCTGATTCTCGACCAGGTCCTTTTTCAAATCGAAGAAGTTGACCAGGTTACCATTGTGCGCGAGGGCGATACCATAAGGCGTCGTAATGAGAAAGGGCTGAGCGTCTTCTGCCGAACCTGTGCCAACGGTGGGATAGCGGATATGACCAATTCCCGCATTACCATTCAACCGTTCGATGTTCTTGGGATTGAAGACGCTGAGTACTAAGCCATTCCCTTTCTTAAGATGGAATCCTCTTTCAAAGGTGACCGCGCCGGCAGCATCCTGGCCGCGATGCTGGAGAGCAAGCAAACCGGGATATATCCTGTCGATCGCTCTTGTATTACCTATGATACCGATTACGCCACACATGATTCTAATGGCACTCCGGAAT
>JASFEK010000143.1:0-5097 GCA_050124875.1 Caldifarciminota bacterium
AACCACGCCTTCTCACGTAGATTCATGCTATTTGCCCAGTGCTGCCCTGGCTCCTTGAGTAGTATTCCTCTTGCAGTATCTGAATGCGTAGTCGAGAATCGGCGCGAACATGTTCGCCAGAAGCAGCGAAAACATGAAGCCGCCATTGAACACAGAGAATGTCTTGATCACTGCTGTCGAGCTGGCAATGATCGCGGCATACACGATCTGGGCGGGCCGTGTTCTGGGTGCGCTGATCGGATCGGTCGCCATGAAGAACGCACCAAATAGAAATCCTCCGCCCATCAACGCGGGTAATACACCGGGTGCGCCGCGCACATGGAACAGCGTGAGTAAGGCATTGGCTAAGGCGTATACGGCGATCACCGTGATGATGATATATCGGTTTGCCGTCTTTGTATAGGCGATGTACATGCCACCGATCAGTATGGCGAGTACACTGGTCACGCCCATTGTCCCGGCGAGACGCCCGATAAGGAGGGTAGAGAGCGGTGGTGGTAGTGCAATGCCCGCCTTGACGAGTGCTAGCGGAGTGGCCGATGTGATAATGTCCGGGTTGAATGCCGTGGTCCACGTTGTCAGCGCACCCCAGCTGCCCTGGGCAGCCGGCGCCCAGGTCGCCGTGAGCGCGACCGGAAAGCATATATAGACAAATGCTCGACCGGCCATTGCCGGGTTGAAAATATTGCAGCCAAAGCCACCAAATACCATTTTACCGAACACGATGGCAAATACCATGCCAATGATCAATACATGCCAAGGCACGGTTGGAGGCATGATGAGCGCGTATATGATGCTGGAAACGAATACTGCTTCGCTCACTGGTTCGTTGTTGCGCCGGGTGAACAAGTACTCGGTCACGAAGCCAACTGCACATGAGACAAGGACAATGAAGAGTGAGCGCCAGCCGAAAAAATAGATGCTAGCCGCAGTACACGGCACCAGGCCGATGATCATGCGGCGCATTAGCGGTTGCTTGAGTAAGATGTGCGTTCTCTTCATATTTGTTTGAATAGGTTCGGGGGCAGGTGTCTTGCAAGAGCACCTTCAGACATAGCAAAGCATAGCCGAAGCCGCGAGAAAGTCAAGATTCTCGAGATTTCAAGCGCGTATTGACATCTCCAAGGCTTAAACCTCTTGACACGGGCAGAGCTTTCTGTATAATTTCAGGATGTGCGGTATTGTCGGCTATATTGGTGCCCGTAATGTTCCAAGTGTGCTGCTCGGCAGCTTGTGGCGTCTTGAGTACCGGGGGTATGACTCAAGTGGTATTGCGGTGATCAGCAACAGCGAGTTGATCATCCGCAAGGTTCCGGGCAAGCTGAGCGAGCTCGAGGAGCTCATCAAGAGCAAACCGGTTTCCGGCGAGCTGGGAATCGGTCACACCAGATGGGCAACGCACGGATTGCCTCAGGAGAACAACACCCATCCATTACTGGATTGTAATGAAGAGATTGCCCTTGTGGTCAACGGCATCATCGAGAATTTTCTGTCACTGAAAGATGAACTGGAAGCGCGCGGTCACATTTTCCGTTCGCTGACCGACTCTGAGGTCATTGTCCATCTCATTGAGGAGAATATCGACAAAGGTTTGGTTGAAGCGGTCCGCCTCACCGTAAAGAAGCTGTCCGGCAATTTTGCTTTCGCCGCCATCAGGATTAACGAACGCAGCCGGATCGTATGTGCACGCCACGATGCGCCGTTGATCTGTTGCTTCAATGAGGAAGAAGCAGCAGTGGCTTCGGACATTTCAGGTGTGGTCAGCATCTTCGACGATGTGATCGATGTTCCCAATGATTCGATCGTGACACTGGGCCGTGGCAAGTGCCAGATCACGAATTTCTCGGGTAAGGAGATCAAGGTCGCGTCGCGCAAGGTCATGATCGAGGTCAAGGATATTGACAAGGGTCATTTCCCACATTTCATGTTGAAGGAGATCCACGAGCAGCCTAAGGTCCTCCACGACATAGTAGGTTCGAGGATCATCGACAGTCAGGTGCAACTCGGCGACGAGTTGCGCATTTCAGACGGGGAATTGAAGAAGGTTTCGAGGATTTTGATACAGGCCTGCGGTACATCATGGCATGCCGGTCTCGTCGGCAAATACATCATCGAGAAGTTTGCCCGCATCCACACCGAGGTTGACATATCGAGCGAGTTCAGGTACCGGGATGCCGTGCTCGATAGCGACACGCTGGTCGTGGCAATAAGCCAGTCAGGCGAGACCGCTGATACGATCGCTGGACTACGTGAGGCCAAGGTCAAGTTCTTGAAGGTATTATCGATCGTGAATGTACTACAATCCAGTATTCATCGTGAGTCCGATGGAATAATCGATATCATGGCCGGCCCGGAAATTGGCGTTGCTTCGACCAAGGCCTACACGGCTGAAATCGTCAACCTCTACTTCCTGGCTCTCCATCTCGGGTTGCTACGTGGCTTCGTTTCCAAATCGGAATTGAAACAACATTTCGTTGCCCTGGAAAAGGTGCCGGCACAGGTCGAGGGCATACTGCATCAGGAGAAAGATATCAAGGCAATTGCTGAAGCCTTCTGTGATGCGCGGGATTTTCTTTTTCTCGGTCGTGGATTGAACTATGCTACAGCATTGGAGGGTGCCCTCAAGCTCAAAGAGATCAGCTACATCAATGCTACAGGCTATGCAGCGGGTGAGATGAAGCACGGGCCGATCGCGTTGATCGACCATATGATGCCCATCGTCTGTATCAACCCAAGGTCGAGCGTGTACGACAAGATGTATAGCAATATACAAGAAGTCGTTGCGCGTGAGGGTATACCGATCAGCGTGGTCACCAAAGGTGACCGGCGCACCCGCAGCATTAGCAGACATGTAATAACCATCCCTGATTGCCATGAGTGTGTTTCGCCGATTCTGACTGTCATACCGCTGCAGCTCCTGGCATATCACATAGCTACACTCAAAGGCCTCGACGTCGACCGCCCGCGGAACCTGGCAAAGAGCGTGACCGTCGAATAGGTCCTGTTTGAGACTCGATCGATTAATCAGCGATCAGCGAAGACAGGTTGAAAGGGTAAGGATAGCGCCTTATCAGGGCGGTATCGCTACCATTGCCGGAGCCGATGTTGCCCTAGACGGCGAGTACCTTTGCGCGTGCATTGGCCTGCTTTCCTTTCCACGACTTTCGCTGCTCGGTGACAGCTATGCGCGCTTGCGCGCGCCCATGCCATATGTCCCTGGTTTTCTTTCCTACCGGGAACTGCCTGTATTGGTAAAAGCCTACAAGAAACTGGAAATCAGACCAGACATCATGCTCATCGATGGTCAGGGTATTGCCCACCCCCGGGGTCTTGGCCTGGCCGCGCATCTGGGTGTAGTACTGAATGTGCCGGCCATCGGGTGTGCCAAGTCGCCCTTGTATGGGACATTCAGCATGCCCGGAGCAAAACGCGGATCGCACCGGGTCATTAGGAGCGGCCGGCAAAGTATCGGCGTTGTGCTGAGGACCCGTGATAATGTTAAGCCATTATTCGTGTCGCCGGGTCATCTTGTTGACATTCACGATTCTATGCGTATTGTTTTAAGAGCCGCTCGTGGGTACCGGCTACCAGAACCGATACGGTACGCGCACAAGATGGCGGGGAAATTCGCCCGCCAGAGAGTGGGTCGATAGAAGGAAGTGCTTTACGAAGAGAAGCATAATCGATATCACGAGTATGGCCGAAAAGGAGGCGTTTGATGTCCGAAGTCCGAAGGGATATTGTTACTGATACCTGGGTGATCATTGATACCGAGAACGATACGATTCCTAAGATGCCAGTACGCGAATCAGGTGTCGCCAAGGAATGCCCCTTTTGTGCGGGTCAGGAAAGCCGCACACCCAATGAAATCTTGGCGGTACGTGATGATGGTGCGTCCAACAAGCCCGGCTGGAAGGTACGCGTGATCCCGAACATAAGCCCGATATTGAAGATCGAGGGGACCCTGGAGAAATCAGGTGTCGGTGTGTACGACATGGTCACCGGGATCGGCGCCAACGAAGTAATCGTCGAGACCCCTGAGCACATTACCAACTTTTTCGAGCTGTCCGAGGAACAGGTAATGCTGGTGCTGAATGTATACCGGCAGCGTATAGAGGATTTGCACAAGGACAAGAGGATGCGGTATATTCTGGTCTTCAAGAACCACGGTCCGTTGGCCGGGGCATCAACAATGACCCATACACATTCTGACCTCATCGCATTGCCGGCCACTCCGGTACGGGTTAAGCAGAAATTGTACGGCGCTCAGGAATACTACAGCTACAAGGAACGATGCCTTTTTTGTGATATTATCCAGCAGGAGATCGAAATGGGCGATCGGCTGGTGTTCCAGAGCGATTCGTTCGTTGTCATCGCCCCGTATGCGTCACGCTTCCCTTTTGAGATTCTGATCTTACCCAAACGACACTCTTATACGTTCAAAGATATTAACGAGAAGGAAGTGAGTGATCTGGCTAGTACCCTGAAACGGATATGCAAGACCGTTTATGATGTTCTCGATGACCCGCCCTTCAACCTGATTCTCTGTGATAGTCCTAACCTTCTGCCCAAGGCAAGTTACTGGGCAACGATAAGGTCTGATTTTCATTGGCATATCGAAATCACGCCCCGCCTGTACCGGACCACCGGGTTCGAACTTGGTACTGGATTCTATATCAACCGTACGGCACCGGAGAAGGCAGCCGGGATCATGAGGGCGAGTCTATGATCAAGGCGATAATCTTCGACTTGGACAACACACTCGTCGACTTCATGGCCATGAAGGAGGCAGCAGTCGAAGCCGGCGCGCTTGCGATGATCGATGCCGGACTCAAGATGCAAAAGAAGGACGTGAAGGAAGAGATATACGAGATATACGAAGAAGAAGGCATTGAGGACCAACGGGTTTTCGACAAATTTCTACTGCGCAAAATGGGGACCATAGATTATCGCATTCACGCCGCAGGTATAATTGGTTACCGGCGCGCGCGTGAGGCGGCGTTGGTGCTCTATCCGCATGTGCAGCTGGTATTGGTGGAACTGATGAAACGGGGCATCAAACTTGCTGTGGTAAGCGACGCGCCTCGCTTGCAGGCT
>JASFEK010000144.1:0-5094 GCA_050124875.1 Caldifarciminota bacterium
GGACCGAATGGGTCATGTGGACCTGGCCGTGCCGGTCGCACATCTGTTCTACTACAAGATCTCACCCAGCAAGATCGGATTGCTCATGGACCTGTCGATCAACCAACTCGAGGCAATACTCAACTATGAGGCATATGTCGTCCTCGAATCGGGTGATTCACCATACCGTAAGGGTGAGGTGTTGGTTGAGGAAGAATACCAGGAAGCAATAAAGAAATTTGAGGGTTTCAAGGCGGACATGGGCGGGCAACCGATATATGACCTGCTCAAGGAGATCGATCTGGAAAACCTCTCATCAGATCTGCGAATCCGGTTGGAAAAGGAAACACTTCAGGCACGCCGTGTTCAACTGCTCAAGAAATTGAAACTCACGGAAGCATTCCGCCTGTCAGGGAATCGTCCAGAGTGGATGGTTCTGACGCGGATTCCCGTCATACCGCCCGACCTCAGGCCACTCGTGGCGCTGGAAGGCGGTCGCTATGCAACCTCTGACCTCAATGACCTGTACAAACGTGTTATCACGCGTAACAACCGGGTCAAATCGATCACCTCGGGCATCAAAACACCGGAAGTCATCATCCGCAACGAAAAGAGAATGCTGCAGGATTCGGTTGATGCCCTCCTTGACAACTCACGCCGCAGCCGACCGATTAAGGGACGAGGCAACCGCCCGCTCAAATCACTGGCTGACGCGCTCAAGGGCAAACAAGGGAGGTTCCGTAGAAACCTGTTGGGTAAGAGGGTGGATTATTCGGGCCGGTCGGTCATCGTTGTCGACCCGACGCTCAAGCTATATCAATGCGGGATTCCTAAAGAAATGGCGCTCGAGCTGTTCAAACCGATGATCGTCCGCAAGCTGGAGGAACGTGGTGTTGTAGATTCGGAAAGGAGCGCGCGCCGGCTGGTCCGGGCACGTTCCACCGAGGTCTACGAGATCCTGGATGACATCATCAAGCATCACCCGGTACTGCTCAACCGCGCACCCACGCTCCATCGCGTATCGATCCAAGCATTCTTGCCCGTACTGCGTGAGGGCCGCGCCATCGCGATACACCCATTGGTCTGCCATCCGTACAATGCTGACTTCGACGGTGATACGATGAGCGTTCACGTACCCCTCTCGCCAGAGGCGATAATGGAATCATACCTACTCATGCTCTCCATACACAATATCCGGTCACCAGGTAATGGCCGTGCCCTCATGGCACCCACCCAGGATATGGTGATCGGACTCCACTATCTCACCAAGTTGAAAAAGGATGATAAGAAGACAAAACATATTTATGCTTCGGTTGATGAGATCAACAACGCACTACAGCATCATGCGACGACTTACCAAGAGCCGATAAAGTACGAGTTTGATGATAAGTTGATCGAAACCACACCGGGCAGGGTCATCCTCAATGAACTACTTCCTGTCGAAATGCGCTTCAAGAACGTCGAAGTCAACAAGAAGGTACTGGCCGGAATAGTCGACGAATCGCTCGACAAATTCGGCACGGACAAGACAATTGATGTCCTCGACAAGTTGAAGAGATTCGGCTTCGAGCTGGCCACCAGATCTGGTCTGACCATCGGTATCGATGACATGCTCAGTCTCAAGACGAAAGACAAGATATGGTCCAAGGGTTCAAAAGAAGTGATGGACATCAACAAGGCGCATCAAGTCGGGCTCATATCAGAAACCGAACGCTACAACAAGGTCATCGACACATGGACACGAGTATCCATGGATATCGAAGAGGGCCTTGTCGACGAGCTTGAGAAGGATCGTGGTGGTTTCAACCCGCTCTTCATGATGGTCAATTCTGGCGCCCGAGGATCACGCAACCAGGCCTGTCAGATATGTGGCCTGCGGGGGTTGATGTCAAAGCCCCAGCGTAAGGTGACCTCGGTGCAGATCATTGAAACACCGATCAAGTCCTCGTGCAAGGACGGGTTGTCGGTACTGGAATACTTCATCTCGACCCATGGCGCGCGTAAGGGACTGGCCGATACCGCACTCAAGACCGCGGATGCTGGATACTTGACCCGCAGACTGGTCGATGTTGCCCAGAACGTGACGATAACAATGAACGATTGCGGCACAATCATGGGGCAAGAGATCAGCGCCTTGAAGGAAGGCGAAAAGATCGTCGAGCCCCTCAGTGAACGGATTGTCGGTCGCGTTGCGCTCGTCGATGTGATTGATCCGCTATCCAATGAAACGCTCGTCGAAGGAGGCACTGAGATCAGTAATCAAGTATCCATGAAGATCGAAAAGAGCGGTATCGAGAGCGTCAAGGTACGCTCGATCCTGACCTGTGAAGCGCCAGTTGGCCTCTGCGCGAAGTGCTACGGAAGGAACCTCGCAACCGGAAGAATGGTCGAGATCGGTGAAGCGGTTGGTGTTCTAGCCGCCCAGTGTATCGGCGAACCGGGCACTCAGCTCACGCTCCGCACCTTCCATACCGGTGGTGTTGCGCTCCGTATTGCCGAGAGTGCCTCCCGCAACGCGGAGTTCTCAGGCAAGGTAAGTTTTGAAAACCTGTCGGCGGCTAAGCGTGACGACGGTCTGATGATAAGTCTAAATGACAAGGGCCGTATGGTCATCAAAGGCGACAGCCGGAAGATCGGATACAATATACCGATCGGTGCCGTGATATATCCAAAGACCAAGAGCATGGTCAATGCCGACGACATACTCTTTGAATGGGATCCCTATTCGATCCCCATCGTCAGTTCGGTTGGCGGTTCGATCAAGTACCAGGATATCATACCCGGTGTGACCATGCAAGAGAACTGGGTGGATGAGCGCTCTGGCGGCAAGCAATTCGTTATTGTCGAGGACCGGTTGAGGCATCATCACCCTAAGATCAATGTATTGCAGACCAAGACAAAGGTGCTGAAGAGCTTTTCCATACCGGCTGGCACCTATCTCCTGGTGAAGGACGGCGACAAGATAACGCCGGGCACGCTCATTGCACGCATCCCCAAGGAAATCGGTAAGAGTAAGGACATCACCGGCGGTCTGCCCCGCGTCGAAGAGCTGTTCGAGGCAAAGATCGTCAAGAACCCGGCAGTCGTTACTGAAATCGACGGGGTTTGCGATGTCGAAGAGGAAAAAGGCTTCTGGAAAATCATGGCCACGCCCGAAGTGGGCGACGTTCGATCATACAAGATCCCGACTACACGATATCTGAAGGTGCACTCTGGTGAGTTCGTCAGGGCCGGCGATCCGCTTTGCGAAGGAGCTATCGATCCACATGACATACTGAGGATCAAAGGACCTATGGAAACACAGCGCTTCCTGGTCAACGAAATCCTTGAAGTATACCGTATCCAGGACGTGAAGATCGACGACAAACACATCGAAGTCATTGTCCGGCAGATGTTGCAGAAGGTTAAGATCGAAGAGCCAGGCAACACACCTTTTGTCGGTGGCGAGATCGTGGACAAGCGACGCGTGATCGAGGTTAATCAACAAGCCCTGGTAGAAGGCAAGAAACCGGCCACTTACCGGCCGATCCTGCTGGGAATTACTCGGGCCGCGCTGTCTACTGAATCGTTCTTCTCGGCTTCCAGTTTCCAGGAAACGACCAAAGTTCTTGCCGATGCCGCGGTTGAGGGTAAGATCGACCGCCTAGAAGGCTTGAAGGAAAACGTCATCGTCGGACGAATAATCCCGGCTGGAACCGGACTCAGGAGCTATCAAACCATTGCACTGGAGCATGAATCGGCTGAAGCCCAGGCAGTGTAGCAAGAAATAATCCAATAAAAAAGGCCCGGATCTAACCGGGCCTTTTTCTTAGAGTAAACTCATCACGAACCCAGTAATAATCGGTACCGAGAAATTGTCGTCCAGAGGCAATGGCAGCGCTTCGAAAACCGAAGCCGCGACTGCCCCGATGAGCAGATGGCTTAGCGGTAAGATCCCGGTGATGACCGAAAGCAAATACGCGGCCACGAGTGATGCTCCGAGAAACCCAACACTCCCCAGTACTGTCTTGTTCTGAAAGAGCTTGGGGCTCTTTATGTTTTGCCCGAAGATGGCGGCGAATGTATCACCGACGATAATGAAGCTACAGGCCGCAACAACGATCGGCTTGCTGTACAGGAGCGAGGTAACCAAGCACCCCAGCAGCAAATATGATGCGCCGCTCAAGCGCCTGATCTCGCGCCGCCGCAAAAATGAACCAAAAAAGAGTATGAATGCTTCTTT
This sequence comes from Caldifarciminota bacterium, assembly GCA_050124875.1. Classification (GTDB taxonomy): domain Bacteria; phylum Hydrothermota; class Tepidihabitantia; order SM23-42; family SM23-42; genus SM23-42. The sequence goes on from JASFEK010000144.1 coordinate 4,202, forward strand.
TATGCCGTTGACATGAAGCCGCAAGAAATCGACGATCGCGATCGCACCGCATACCATGACGAGCAGCAGCCGTCCTCTTGGTTCCGGAGACAGATGATAGGTTACCGGGATGAAGATCGCCCAAAGATTGAGAAGTTTTCTAAAGACTTCGGCTCTTACTAGAATCGGTACCCCGCGGAAAACTTGTTCGTGTTGTCTAGATCTGGATGCGTCATGAATGCATAATCCACAGAGAACCTCTTGTACTGCAGGCCGATACCGAGTGTGTAATCACCCCGGTAGACGCCAAAGCGGCCATACAGCAGATCTTTGTAACCGTATTCAATGCCCATGTTCACGTCGAACCCGGCAACATCGATTACCTTCACGACATCTGCTTCGAACCGTACGGTTGAGTTGAGTGCCGTTATCGGCAATATTGGAGCCACGCCCAAGGCGATTTTGGGCAGTATTGTCTCCTTGAGACCGCTACTCCAGAGTAGCGGTGACAGGATGAAGTCACGCACCACAATTCCTGCATGGAAGTAGTCGGTCCGGACCGCTACACCCAGATCCACGCCGCCCCCAAAGCCGGTTATCGCATTCAGGTTGCGGTAGAATACTTTCACGTTTACACCAAAGGCCAAGCGTTCACTACCCTTTGATCCGTTGATATAGAACAGCATATCCGAAGTGCCCACGGTATCGTACGGTATCGGCAGATTATTACTACCGGGAGGTTCAGTGGTATCGGGTAGTGTAGTGAGCTTTATGTCGCCCGCATGTACATACTGCAGACCGAAACCGAGGCTCATGTTACCCCGCGGTAAGACAACCGCCCCAAATTCGTTTTTGACCAGGCCCGCGAAGTTCTCGGCATGCATCAGATGGATGCTGCGCGGCGTGAAGAATGT
>JASFEK010000145.1:0-5085 GCA_050124875.1 Caldifarciminota bacterium
ATGCTGAATGTAAATACCAAACCGACAGTTAAAAATCGGTATACTTCGAGCTTGTCGAGAAGTAACCTCGCAGCATGTCAATGATCCAGTGTTCTTTTCTTTCAGTGTATTCTGTGCTTTCTGTGTCTAGCAGATCCGCGGCAGCCCCTCGGCTTCCAGCTGCATGAGCGGATGAATGCCGCCGATCCGGGTCTTCAGCCAGACACCCTTGGGTTCGCGCACGACCTCACCGACCAGTGCGGCGTTCTTGCCCAATGTATGGCTTTTAGTAATACGCAATGCTCGTTCGGCATGCTTGCGGCCAACCATCGCGACGAACTTGCCCTCATTGGCAATGTACAACGGATCGAGACCAAGGATCTCGCTCGCGCCTCTTACCGGGCGCTTGATGGGTAGCGATTTTTCATCGACGATTATGCCAAGACCATTGCCGTCGATTGCTTCATTCAGTACCGAAACAACACCACCCCTGGTAGGGTCGCGCATGAAATGGACGCCTTCGGATTTGTTGAGGAGCTTTTCAACGATGGCGTTCAGCGGCGCGACGTCACTTTTTACGCTGAACTCGAGACCCAGGTTTAGCCGTTCATTCATGACCGCGATGCCGTGGTCACCAATCGTGCCGCTGATCATCACGCGATCGCCGGGGCGGATCTTGTCCTTGCTCAGGCGTTTTCTGATGATACCAATGCCCGACGTCGTTATGAATATCTTATCAGCCTTTCCTTTTTCAACGACTTTGGTGTCGCCGCAGACTACACTCACGCAGGCCGCGCGGGCAGTACGGGCGGCCGATTTCAGGATCATGTCAAGACAATCCAGGGCAAATCCTTCTTCGATTATGAGGGAGAGTGATAGGTGTTGAGGTGTAGCACCCTTCATGACAAGATCGTTGACCGTACCGCAGATCGCCAGCTTGCCAATATCGCCGCCCGGAAAGAATATTGGATCTACCACATATGAATCAGTAGTGAATGCGATCTTATCCTTTGATTTGGGTAGCTCGGCAGCATCCTCAAGACGGTGCAGGATCTTGTTGTCGAAGTGCTTGAGGATCACGCGCTTGATGAGTTGGGACATCAGCAAACCACCAGAGCCATGACCCAACCGTATATTATCTTGCTTCACTGATTCCTACTTTCGGAATTCTTTCATTAATACGGGATAAATCGACTTCGTTGAGCAGTCTCGAAAGGCGATAGGGTTCGTATCTCGGGTTTGGATAACTACTTTCGACAGCCGATTAACGAAACGCGTTTCGAAACCGTTCATTGCTGAACGATCAATTGAAGTGTATCACGCAAGAACCCGCGCGCCGAGAAGTTCTCTTTGAACCGGCCGAGTCCCCAATTCGGCGCCATGTTGAGCGTGAAGGTTCCAAGGTCAAGATAACTATATCCATGGTTGCGTCCCCACTTGATCACCTCGTACAGGAGAAGGTTGACCGGCCGGTAATTCTGATACTTGGTGTCATGGCTGATATAAAAGGCCAGGATCACTTCGGCATTGGCTGCGAACACGACAATACCGCCCAGCATTTTGCCTTTCAGGTAGGCGCCGAACAGGTGTATCTTATCCGGAAAGATCTTCTGTAATTTAGTGAGTTCACTGAGTGAATGTGTTGGCGTCACATTATGGCGCATACCCAGATTGTGTTTCAGTATGCCGTAGAAGTGGGTGTAGTCTTCAGAGATCATGACCTTCACCCCTTCGCGTATAGCTTTCTTTGTCGAACGCCGGGCATCACCGTGAAACGTCGCCAATGGTTCTCCGGCATCGAGTGGTATCACCGCCGTGACTTCACGTTTGACGTATTCGAAGCCGTTCTTGATCAACGCGAAGTCAAGGTATTGATGCGGGTTTCTGTAGTAGATGAGCGGTGGTTGAGTTAGGATTATGCGCCCGTAACCTTCGTTCCTGAAATACTGTACCGTGTGTTCGACCATCAGGTATACAGTATGAATGCCCAAGCCGTCTTTGAATACGAACCCGCCATAAGAAGCACCCTGGTGAGAAATGATCGTCTTATTCTCTTCCACAGCCGGGAATACGGCAATGATATTTCCCCGGTCCTTGATAATGAGATGATGGTTCTTGAAGCGCTTGGCTGGATGATAGCCCAGGAATGCAAGACTATGGAATATCGTTCCGTTATTGGCCTGTGCTACGAATTCTTCCCAGTGCTTATGGTCCCGTTCACTCGACTTGCGTATTTCCATGCTAATCTTCAGTATACCTAAACATCATTGGATGTCAATGTCAATGCCGGTACGAGATCTAAGGACTGACTCCGTTCTTTCCCGGTTACACGGCAAGTCACGATTGGTTGACCCAAGCTTGAATATGTAGTGTTGTTCTATATAATGGATAATTGAGTAAACGCTATTTCTTCCTCGATATGTTGCGTGCCCTGGCCGTGGCCGAGATGATCCACGGCCATAGCCTGGATGCGCTTTTGGATACTGGATTGCGCGGTTCGGCTTTCTTTATTAACTGGACATACGTGCGGGGCTATACGGCACCATTATTCCTCTTCGCCGCGGGATTCGCCTTTGCTGTGGCTACGCTTCCACATATGAAGGAATACTCTGTGTTTTCCAAGGGTTTATTGCGCCGAATACAGAGGCTATTCTACGTGATCATCATCGGCTATTTTCTGCATCTGCCCTTTTTTTCGTTACGGAAGACAATACTTTCGATCGGAACCCAGGCGTGGGATGATCTTCTGAGGGTCGATATTCTGCGATGCATAGGTGTTACCGTTCTTTTCTTGCAGGCGTGGCAGTTCTTGCGACCGAAAAAGGCGGTAACCTGGGTCGTCATTGGGTTGCTCACCCTTGCCCTGCCCATACTGACTCCCTGTGTGAATAATAGCGAGCTAGTGCTCGGCCTACCGGCGTTTATTAGATATTACTTTGTGAATTCAAACTTCCCCCTCTTTTACTATTCATCTTTTCTGTTCCTGGGCTTCCTGTTGGGCTACTTGTTTACCAACAAGAAAGATCGCTGGTTACCTTATGCGTTGATCATTGCCCTGGCATTAATCGTGATCGCTCAGATTTTCAGACATGCAGGAATTGCTGTTAGCCTTAGGGATTTCATGAGCAAAGGAGGGGTGATAGTATTGTTCACGGTTCTGCTGCAAAGGGGAGAGGCGCTGTGGCGACGCATGCCTTCGGCCGTGCAATATTTTGGACGGGAATCGCTCGTTGTTTATGTTGTGCATCTGATGATAGTATATGGCTCAGTGATCAATAAGGGGCTCGTTGCGCATTGGGGACAGGTCCTTTCTTACGGCGAATTGTATTTTTTTGTGATTTGGCTCATGATTGCCATGGCACTCGTTACTTATGTATGGCATAAACTCAAACGTGAACATACTCCTGTTGCCAACTGGTTCAGGAGCACCCTGTTCTGGTCATTACTCATCCTCTTCTTGCTGAAACCATACTAAACACCCTCGACAATACAACTTTGGGTCAATGTGACTTTTCTTTGCGGTATGATAGAAGGTGTTCGTATGCTAAAATGACGTGAAACTTTATGCCCCTTTGCTGCGTATTATATAGTGATGACTTACACGAGAACAACAGTACCTATGTCACATGTCACAGAAGGAGGAATCATGAAGATTTTCTTGGCCATTTTGTTCTTGCTCGGTATGTCGGTTGCTCAACTGGTGCCGGATAGAGTCGAGTATGTCGGCTCGATGCCCTCAGTTGAGGTCATAGCACAAAGGGTTGATGACAATACCCCTGCCTTTGTTGGATCCATGCCAGAAGTGACGGTCACGGCAGTACGCTATGAGTATGAAGATGAGGCATGGAGTGGTTTAATGCCGGAAGTGGTGGTTACTGCAGTTCGTCCCGGCTTTTCAGAAATTGCTCTTTCAAACAAGAAAGAGATCGATTTTGACTTGCGCGTCATTCCTTCAACGCCTGTCCGTTAGCAACGCTTGAGTCATAAGCACCCCTGCCCCGCACCTGCGGTATTGAGAAGGTGCGGGGCTTTTTCTTATTATCCGGGGCTGCGTTGACAATACGTCATGAGAGAGTATAATTGTCGATGTCATTCATATTCAGTATATCGGGGCTTCGTGGAATTGTCGGTAAAGACCTGAATCCCGATATCATTTACCGATATGCAAAGTCTTTCGGTCGATATCTCAAGAAGGGCCGCGTCGTAATTGGCCGAGACACGCGTGGATCAGGCAAACTCTTTCGCCGTGCCGTGGTCAAGGGGTTGAATTCGTCCGGGCGTGCCGTTGTCGATCTAGGGATTGTTCCCACGCCAACTGTGCTCTTCATGGTGCGCAAACTCAAGGCTGCCGGTGGTATTGTGATTACGGCCAGTCACAACCCGGCACAATGGAACGCGCTCAAATTCGCTTCCTCAAAAGGCCTCTTCTTGAGTGCCGCGGAATTCAAAGCATTTTCCAAGAAGATCGTGATTGAGAGCGGTTCCAGTGCGAGAAGGGAACGCGTCGAGGTTCTGAAGTCGGGTTTGGAAGAGCATATTGAAAAGATCGTAACAACGCTGAAGCCGCTGCAAACTTCTTTCAGAGTCGCGGTTGATGCCGTGAACGGTGCCGGTTCCATGGGTCTGCCCATGGTGCTTGAAGCGATGGGGTGTAAGGTGTACCGGTTGAATTGCAGTTTTGCGCCTGATTTTCCACGTAAACCCGAGCCGGTTCGCGAGAATATTGCTGCCCTGTGCCGTTTTGTTGAGAGCTGTAAGCTGGATGCCGGTTTCGCCTGCGACCCGGATTGTGATCGTCTTTCGGTCGTTGATGAGAATGGTAATGCGATCGGCGAGGAGAAAAGCCTTGTACTGGCGACCGATTATGTTCTGAGCGAGAAGCAGAGGAAAAAACCCAGGGTGGTAACCAATCTCTCAACTACGGCACTCATGGATCATGTCGCTCAAGCGCACGGTGCTTTGTTATACCGGACAAAGGTGGGCGAGGCGAACGTCGTTTCGCGGATGAAGACCGTGAGGGCGGTGATCGGGGGTGAGGGTAATGGTGGCGTAATATACCCGAGGATCAACTTCACGCGGGATGCGATGGCAGGTGCCGCAATGGTC
>JASFEK010000146.1:0-5077 GCA_050124875.1 Caldifarciminota bacterium
GGATTGAGTTCAAGGAATTCTCGGCGCAGACCGTAGTGGTCGACAGTGTGCCGGCTGATTTCCGCATCTATCGCGATGAGATTGCCGGTATCTTCAGTGAATTACTTGAACTGGGGGATCTCGTACGCGAGAAGAGCAAGATTGCGCGCGTCGTTGCCTGTCACGGTGCGATCAAGGCTGGTCAGCGCCTTTCTCCCCCTGAAATGCGGGATTTGATCGATCGGCTCTTCGCGACTGACAATCCGTACACATGTCCGCATGGCCGACCCATAGTGATCAGATGGACCATCGAAGACCTGGAACATAAATTCGGACGGGCCTAGCGGTTTTTAGTGCTGCTGTGGGCCAGGCAGCATTCCTGTAGTGACCTGACAAGCAAAGCCGTGTAGTACATTGACAGTATTTTAGTTTTCCGTATAATTCTGCAATGGCAAGATTCGTCATCCAGGGCGGCACCCGGCTCAGAGGTCGCGTAAAGGTTTCCGGCGCCAAGAATTCGGCGCTTCCCATGATCGCCGCTTCACTTCTCACCGATCAGAAAGTAATACTGGACAACATCCCTGACGTGGAAGACGTTAGAACCATGATTGAGCTCGCCGAACATCTTGGTTCGCATATCGATTTCAGACAGAATTCATTATCGATTACCACCCCCACTCTTAGCAGTGTCGAGGCACCTTATGACATTGTCTGCCGGATGCGTGCTTCCTACTATATGCTTGGTGCGCTAGTTGCCCGTGCACGTAAGGCAGCGGTCGCAATGCCCGGTGGCTGTGCGATCGGACCGCGGCCAGTTGATCTGCACATCAAGGGCTTGACTGCATTGGGCGCGAAGGTTTTGATCAGTGATGGCTATATCAGGGCTGATGCCCGTAAACTGGCGGGTCGTAAGATAGATCTGCAAGGGCCAAAAGGGACATCGGTCGGGGCGACCATCAATATCATGCTGGCCGCAGCCGGAGCATCGGGTAAGACTCAGATAAGCCCGGCCGCCATGGAACCTGAGGTTGTCGATGTGGCGAATTTCTTGAAAACGCTGGGCGTGCAGGTACAGGGTCAGGGAACGCATCGTATAACCGTCACGGGTCGCCAGCCGGTGGACGGACAGGTGCGCTACAGTATTATCCCCGACCGCATAGAGGCTGGGACCCTCGCCGTGGCCGCGGCAATAACCCGGGGCAGTATATTCATTGAGGGATGTGTTTCAGATCACATGACAAGCGTGCTTGAGAAACTGCAAGAGATCGGTGTCGAGGTGGTACAAAGCGAGCAGGGAATTAAGATCAATGGTAACCGGCGCAAGCGCGCCACAAATATCTTCGTTGCGCCTTACCCGGGTTTCCCCACTGATATGCAGGCGCAATTCATGGCATTGCTTTCAGTGGTTTCCGGTACGAGTACGATTAAGGAATCAATATTCGAGAACCGCTTCATGCAGGCGGTCGAATTGATGAGAATGGGTGCGGATATCACCATTGAAGGTGATACGGCAGTAATCAAGGGCGTGAAGAAGCTTTCCGGAACCCAATTGATGGCGTCGGATCTGCGCGCTTCGTCGGCCTTGGTACTCGCTGGACTCGCGGCTAAAGGAAATACGGTAGTGAGGAGGATCTATCATCTAGATCGTGGATATGAGAAATTCGAGTCCAAGCTGCGCAGTTTGGGAGCGAGAATAAGGCGCGGTAGATAGTGCGTAAGCACAAAAGGGTTGTGATTATCGGTAAGGTCAGGGTCGGCGGTGATAATCCCATAGCAGTGCAGTCGATGACCAAGACCAAGACTTCGGACACAAAAAAAACACTGCATCAAATCCGCCGTGTGGCAAGGGCCGGGTGTGAGATCATCCGGTGCGCCGTAGTCAACCGAGAGGATGCTGAGGCGCTTGGTCAGATCCGCAAATTATCACCCATCCCGGTGATTGCCGATATTCACTTTGACTACCGGCTGGCACTAGCAGCAATTGATGCCGGCGTTGATAAGATAAGGATAAATCCAGGCAATATTGGGGAGCCCCACAAAGTCAAGAGGATAATCAACAAAGCAATAGAGCGACACATCCCGATACGAATAGGGATCAATTCAGGTTCGTTACCAGCGAGCATATTGAAGAAGCATGGGCACCCGACAGTTGCCGCCGTCGTCGAAACCGTGCAGCAGTCACTGGCGGTCTTTGTCGAGAACGGGTTCAATGATATTGTGATATCGGCAAAAGGGGTCGATGTGCGCGACACGGTAGAGACTTATCAGGTACTGAACGAGCAGTTCGACTACCCGTTACACCTGGGCATTACCGAGGCTGGTCTGTTATTCGAAGGTAGTATCAAGAGCGCCGTTGGTATGGGGATACTTCTCCACGCCGGTATCGGCGACACGATACGTGTTTCACTGACCGCGGATCCCGTCTATGAAGTAGCCGCGGCTTACGAGATACTTGGCTCACTGGGTTTGAGACGGCACGGTCCAGTGCTCATCAGTTGTCCAATGTGCGGACGATGTGAAGTTGATATCGTGCGCATTGCCCGTGACGTCGAGAAGCGGTTGAAGAAATATAAGAATTTCATGAAAATTGCCGTGATGGGTTGTGTGGTTAACGGTCCCGGCGAAGCGCGCGAAGCGGATTTTGGTATTGCGTGTGGTAAAGGAGTCGGAGCAGTATTTGCGCGCGGTAAGGAAATACGCCGGGTCAAGGAAAAAGATTTGGTGGACAATCTCTTCGAGGTGATTGATGAGAACTTTGATAATTGATAATTATCTGCCCAACTCACCCCAGATCGAAAATCTGTATAATGTCATAAAGGAGATCACTGTACACACTGTAGAGCTTAAGGATTATTCGACAATTCATGCAGGGGAGGAATTTGCGCTTCATGACGTTATCATACTTTCCGGTGCGCAACGCAAGTTGGCAGAGCCTGGCATATTCGATGCCTACAAGAATGAAGTGGATTTCGTGAAAAATACAAAGAAGCCGATTCTGGGTATTTGCTTCGGCCATCAGCTCATGGCCATGGCTTTCGGTTCTGAAGTCATGGATACGGGTTCGATGATCGAGGGTTACTATATGGTTCACCGGATGAGTGAGAACGAGATTTTCGAAGGTCTGGATGAACGGTTCTTGGTGTGCGAGTCACATCAAGAGATGGTAGTTGACCTGCCATTTGACTTTGAATTACATGGGAATTCCCCAAATTGCCCGATCGAGGTCATGAAGCACGGCAGTCTGCCCCTGTATGGTGTCCAATTCCATCCCGAACGATTTGACAATGAGCATCCAGCAGGTAAGTTGATCTTGGAGAATTTTTTCAAGTTGGCAACCTGGTATATCAAGTAAGGGGAGGATAGTTAATGAAGAAAGATATCGATAGGCTGATGAAGAAGATGAAGGTAGATGTGATCTATGCAGAAAGTCATGCCGGTCGAGATACGAACATGTTCTATTTACTGAACGGAGCAAACATCTTCGCCCATTACATCAAGAAGAGGGGGAAACCGGCTTTTGTCGTACATACTCCAATTGAAAGAGAGGTCGCACAAGAGACTGGCCATCGGTTGATCAATATGAATCAGTATGACCGCCGTCGACTCCAGGAAAAGTATCGTGACCTTCGCAAGGCCAATGCGCACTTCGTAAGCATGTTGTTCAAGGATCTAGGAGTCAAAGGCCAGGTCGCCTTTTATGGTAACTTCCCGCTTGGTGAGGGGTTCAATTACATCAAGCAGATTCAGCGGATAAACAGGAACATCAAGGTGTATAAGGGCGATGGCCGTGGCATAATCGCCGAGGCACGCAAGACCAAGGATGAAGATGAAATTGCCCGAATCCGGAAGGTTCGTAACGCCGTGGTCCACGCGTTTGACACCATGCTGAAATCAGTACGGAAGTGTCGTGTCAAGGGCGACGGGTTTGTGACCAAAGGTAAAAGGAAGCTCTTGATCGGCGATCTGCGGTTGATTCTGAGACGCGAACTCTCTGCGCGTGGTATTATTGACTCGGCAGGGATGATCGTTGCCCAGGGCCGTGATGCGGGCGTGCCGCACAATAGCGGACGAGACCGGCAGCAGGTGAAACTGGGTAAGCCTATCGTATTCGACATTTTTCCCCAGGAAATAGGCGGTGGTTATTTCTTTGATTTTACCAGGACCGTGTGCTTTGGCCATGCACCAGAACCATTGCGCATATTGTATCAAACCGTGGTTGATAGTCACGAATATGCATCTGGTTTGCTCAAGGTCGGGCAGAGAACCAGAGCTATTGAGCAACGGGTGTGCGAGTTCTTTGAAGAACACGGGCACCGGACATTCTTGAGTGACCCGAAGAACCAGACCGGCTACTGTCATTCATTAGGCCATGGTGTTGGCCTCAACGTTCATGAGAGTCCCTTTTTCAATCTGGCGAAGACCAACAGTGCTCGTATTGAACCCGGAATGGTATTCACTATCGAGCCCGGGCTCTATTACCCGGAAAAGGGCTACGGGGTCAGGATCGAGGATGTGATATATATTGATTCGAAAGGTAAGGTCATCAATCTGACAAAATACCCGAATCGATTGGTTGTACCGATTTGAGCGCAAGAGACATACTGGCCAGTTTTCAAAATCACCTCATTGCCGAGGGTGATGAGCTGGCAACGGTGCGAGCCTATGATTACGATCTCAAACAGTTCAGGATCTACCTTGAACAATGCGGTACAGATCTCTTATCGGCAACTGTGCAGAATATTAGAGGTTTTATCCATTCCTTATTTGATCTAGGCTTGAGCCCGGTTTCGATAAACCGCAAGATATCCAGTATCAAGACTTTCTACCGCTTCTTATTGCTGAGCAAGACCCTTACTGTGAATCCGGCCGTGGAGATAGAACTACAGAAGGCGCGACGCAAGTTGCCCCTGGTTCTATCGGTAGATGAGGTGGGTATGATCCTGGAAACAGCCGATGAGGGCACCCCGCTCGGGTTACGAGATCGAGTCTGCCTTGAACTACTATATTCATCGGGTCTGAGAATATCGGAATTACTCACCTTGAGGATCAGTGATTTGAAGTTGAGCGAGAATTTGATCAGCGTAATCGGTAAGGGGAA
>JASFEK010000147.1:0-5040 GCA_050124875.1 Caldifarciminota bacterium
GCCGGGGACGCGCCCGTTATGAAGATGAAACTGAAGACGGCATCACGTACGTTTACAAAGTAGCCGCGCTCCGGGAAACAGAGAGAGGATATTCAGATCCCTCTCCGCCGGCGGCCAGCAAGCCGCACTGGTTTGACGCCGGTTCTCTAAACCTGCTCATTGGCATGTTAGTCTCATGTGCTATCATCCTGTACTTCATAAACCAGGCGCGTCGGGGCAAGGAACTCTTCATCCGTAAGATCAGCGGACTGGACGCGGTGGACGAAGCAGTGGGCCGCGCCACTGAAATGGGCAGGCCGATATTATACTGTATGGGCATCGGATTAGTCGATTACATTGCCACGATCGCATCGTTCAACATACTCGGAGAGATCGCAAAGAAAACCGGGCAGTATGAAACGCCTTTGCTCGTACCGACCTCTAATCCTGTCGTGTACACTGTAGCGCGGGAAATCGTGAAAGAATCTTACGCCACGATCGGCCGGCCTGATCTGTTCGACTCGGACAATGTTTATTTTGTCACCGACTCACAATTCGCATACGCTGCCGCAGTCGACGGTGTGATGCTCAGGGAAAAACCAGCCGCCAACTTCCTCATTGGCTACTTCAAGGCCGAATCGCTCATCATTGCCGAAACCGGAGCATCGACCGGCGCGATTCAGATCGCCGGCACCGACCAGATCACACAATTACCTTTCTTCGTGACCGCCTGCGATTTTACCTTGATCGGGGAAGAACTGTATGCAGCATCTGCATATATCTCGAAAGAGCCTCTGCTCTTGGGCGCTATCAAGGGTGAAGACCTGGGCAAAATAATAATCTTGAGCGTGCTTACTGTTGCCTCGATCATCGGATTACTGACGAAATTCCCAATCCTCAATCTTTTTCGATAGGAGCAAACTATGAAGAGAAAATTCCCTTTGTTGTTGGTATTTATCTTCGGTATTCTGGGTATAATCCCTTACTACATACCGCACGCGACCTATCAGAATTTCGACAATGCAATGAGGAATGACTTTTTGAGAATACTCTCTGCCTTTGCCATCATTCTCGGGCTCGTCAGCCTACTGAGAGTGCACAAGGATAAGATAAAAAGAAAGCGAGAAAACTGGCCTTTCTCATACGTACTGATAATCAGTTTCGTGGTAAGCAGTATCATCGGCTTGTTCGGCGGTGTCGAGGGCGAGTTGTTCCTTCCTACTCGCATAGCCGGGATCCAGTTCGATATCCAAACCCTGTACCTCAACATCATCGTGCCTCTCGGTTCAACTATGTTCGCCTTACTGGCATTCTTCATGGCATCGGCGGCGTACCGTGCGTTCCGCGCCCGCTCGCTTGAATCCACCCTACTGCTCAGCGCGGCCTTTATCATTATGATCGGGGTATTACCTCTGGCCGATAAGATCTCCACTCATCTACCGGCATTTGCCCAATGGATCATGGACATACCAAACGTTGCTGCGAAACGAGGAATCACGTTCGGTATTGCACTCGGTGCTATCGCCACCTCCCTGAAGATCATCCTTGGTATTGAACGTTCATGGCTCGGAGGTAAGGAATGAAAATAATCGAATATCTATCACGACTAGACCGACGAATTGTCTATTTAGTTCTTGCCCTGGCCGTGATGCTTCCTCTCGTGATCCCCTCAGTTCAAAAGGTCAGAGTAATGACCCCTGTATCAAAGCTGTTTAACGCAGTTGAAGCCATTCCTGACGACCGGATACTAATGATAGATTTTGACTATGACCCACAGACCCTGCCTGAGATCGAACCGATGGGAGTCGCGGTCCTGCGCCACGCATTCCAGCGTAGAATTAAGGTGGCTGTTCTATCCCTGTATGTTCAGCCACTGGGTTTGGCTAAAAAAGCACTGGACCAGGTCACCGAAGAATTTAACGAGCGCGCGACTTCACGTGCCGACAGTATCATATACGGCCGCGATTATGTATTCCTTGGTTGGCAGCCGCCACCCATTGTTCCTCTGCTGGGTATGGGTATAAGCATCACGAATGTCTACACAAGGGACTATTACGGGTACCGTACCGATTCACTACCAATGATGCACCGGGTAAGAAATTTCAATGACGTAGGAATTCTCGTTTCACTGAGCGGTGCTACTGCACCGCTTTGGTGGATTGCCTACTCGCAGACCCGGTTTGGTGTAGCGGTCGGTGCCGGCATCACCGCGGTCAGCGCATCTGAATTTTATCAATACTACCAGACCGGCCAGTTCTCCGGACTGATGATCGGCATGAAAGGTGCCGCCGAGTATGAGGAGCTGGTTGAAACGAAACTCATGCTGAAAGACCGGCGTAAGGCAAGCGAGGCACTTGGTTCCTTGACCGCGGCTCACCTTACAATGATCGCTTTCATCGTCATAGGCAATATCGGTTACTTTGTCAGACGCCGGAGCGGGAAGGAGAAAAAATGAACATCGCAATTGATCTTTGGGTATGGATTAGTGGTTTGCTGACCCTCTGTATATTCTCGTTTTTGTATCGCGATAACCCGTTCTACAAATTCGCCGAGCATTTATTCGTGGGCGTTGCCAACGGCTATTTCTTGACCTTTACGGTTCACCGCGTGCTCATACCCAATCTCTTCTCACCGCTGTTCAATGAGGGTAGGCTGATTTTGATCCTGTCATTCATGATCGGCATGCTTTATGTCATGAGGTTCATACCGCGAGTGTCGTGGCTGGTGCGTATCCCGATTGCTGTTACCATCGGCTACTACACCGGTGCAGTTATACCAGCAACGGTTCAGGCGGACATAATTAGGCAAATCCAGGGTACCATTCTCACGTCGACCAACTTCCAGGCATGGAATGCCGGTTCGAGTGGCATACTCTGGTCAGCAATCCTCTTCATCGGCGTCGTGTGCACCCTCTCCTACTTCTACTTTTCACGCGAACACAAGGGCGTGCTGGGTGTCACGTCACGCGCCGGTATTATCTTCATCATGATCGGTTTTGGCGCGGCGTTTGGCTACACCGTGATGGCCCGGGTCAGTCTATTGATCGGACGCTTCCAGTTCATTCTTGGCCCCTGGCTTGGGATAATAGAATAGCCGTGAAATATACAAAAAAGGGGAGACACGAAGTCTCCCCTTTTTTACTTAACCTGATTCGCTTAGTGCAGGGTCACGATCTTGTGTGCAGCATTACCCTGTTCTGTCTCGAGCACGACAAAGTAAGTGCCGTTGGACAGCTGTGAGGTATTGATGTTGAACTCCTGCTCACCAGAAGCCTGGCCACTGAACACGTTATCAACCTCACGTCCACTCACATCATACACCTTGAGCGCAATATTTCCAGCACTCGGCATCGTGAATGAGGCGCGGCAGTTGTTCGTGGTCACCGATGGTGTTACACCAAACGCATAGACACCAACGAGATTGGACTGATTCTCGTTAACGCCGAGCACACCATCTTCCCAAGGCGTGATGAGTTCGCTCTCAAAGTACAGAATGAGAGCCGTTCCATCTTCCCAAAGCGTATAGGTCCGTCCATAACCATTGTCGTCGACGATGTGGTGTGCCATCTCAGTAGCACTCCAGTCGCCCCAGACAATCGTCGTCGTCGCTTCGGAGAGTGGATCTGTAATACCCCAGTTCGTACCGCCATCCACGGTCCAGATACCCTGTACATGCGCTCCATTGTGTGACGCGCCAATAAGGACGTTGGACTTGTAGCTGGCTAGTATCATACCGTTCGTCGGGTTATAGGATAGCGATGGATACTGACTCGGCACGCACTGCCATAGCGTGCTGCCAAAAACAGTCGAATCCGTTCCGAGTATTCCAGCATCCCACACACTCCAGGTCCAAGAACCCGGTGAACCCGTGCCCTTCATAACATACGGACCGCCGCCCGGTGTACCAATGTCATTATGGATGAACCATGGCTCGTCATTGATGACCATGCAATCGATCTCATGCCACCAGAACTGAGAACCGGCATTGGCTGGCACATTCGGTACTCTCGTCTCGGCACTCCAAGTCTGACCGCCATCAGTCGATTCAATATAATACGGGACCGGTGTCGAATCAGTACCGCCTACATTTCCGTAATCCTGGTACGTGTAGACGACATAACCACCCGTGCCGTGGGCCAGATTACCGCATGCACCATCCTGTGTGATGTGAGCCATCGGAATGGTGTCAGTCCAGGTATAGCCCCCGTCATTCGACAGCCAGGCGTACGCCCACTCATTACCATTGGCCAGGAAGCTCCAGGCAGTGGCAACGAGATTCTGCGAGTTGTCCGGGTCATGCACGATATCCGGTTCCCAAGGATACATGGCTGGTGGTTCACAGTTCGGTAGTATCGTCGGCACTGAGAATGAAGGCGCCGAAGGCACGTTCTCTTCAATCATCACGCTGATCTTACCATCGTTATAGCCCTGCGTGTTCTCCTGGAAGCAGAACCACAGATGACCAGCAGTTGCGTTGAAGTCAGCAACCCCATCAACACCATTGTACATTCTGCGTGCCGCAGCGCCGAACGGACCATACAAAGTCCAGGTCGCACCACCGTCCAGCGAGTAGGCCACCGATGGGAGCATAGAGTTGTTCGGATCACCAGAAGGCGCGCCGTACATTACGGCAATCGCCTCACCGCCGCCCGATACGGCAATACTCTTGCCCTGCGATCCCATGATTGCGCGGATATCACCTATCGAATCGATCATGAGACGATCCATCATTAGGTTACCGGCCGGCCTTGGTGACGGACCTTCTGGGTCTCTCAGGTCCACGTTGTAGGGTAGAGCATAACCCACAACCATAACGGCCAAAAGCAACATACCTAACCTTTTCATTACTTCCTCCTTTCTGTAGGATGTTGTTGTGTATTTGCTTCTTCTATCCTTATACTGATGACCACCTCCTTTCGTTACATTACAGACATCGGTGCGTGCAGGCCTTAATGAGGCCTGCACGCGCACAGATGTATTTAGAAGCCGATCGTCAGACCAATGCGATGCGTGGTCTTGAGTATGCCCTTGTTCATGTAGGCATAATCGATCTTGAACTGCG
>JASFEK010000148.1:0-5012 GCA_050124875.1 Caldifarciminota bacterium
CAAACCATGCGCTTCCTTGATCATCAGGGTTAAAGCAGCAGCCATGAATCCGATGCCGTAAAGACCGACAATGAGCAGCAACAAGAAAAGGAAGATCGGGAAGAGCTTGATCAGTGTAATTTCGAGACCGAAGATGAATACACAGATCAACAGCTGTACAATTACAAATGTCGTGGAAAGAATCGAATTGTATAAACCCTTACCGACCAGAATGAAAACCGGCTTCACCGGAGCCGAGAGAATGTGTTCAAGCGTACCATAGTACGTTTCATCGCGAAAGGAATTACCCATACTCCATACCGCGGAAAACATATAGGTGCTCACTATCGCCCCGATCAGCACATAAGGAATGAATTCCTCAGTACCGGCAAGGTTGCCGAACGGCGTGCTGCTGAAAGCACCAACCAACGCCTTACCCTGGAAAACGAGCGGGACTACCCATAAGAGCGGTGAAATAACCCAAAACACGACTTCTGCCGGATAAGCCATGAGTATTCGGAAACTCTTACGGACTTCTTCAACGATTACCCACATAATTAGCCTCTGTCAACCTCACTCTACCAAGCTAACCTTCCTTCAGGCTTGCGCCGGTGAGATGCACGAAAACGTCCTCGAGTGTCGGCACGGTAACCCGTACCGAAAATATCTTAACCTTATTGCCCAGCTCCTGAAGCACATTACTCAGTAATGCCTCGGGGTTATCAGTATTGATGCGCAAATACACAAAGCCATCGTCATGCGAGACACTGACGCTGGCTGCGTTATCCATTCTCTCCATTGGTTCCTTCTGTACATCACCCTGGCACTTGATTTCCAAAACCTGTTTCCGCGACATGCTCTGTTTAAGCCGGACCGGTGTATCCAAGGCCTCAACCTTACCTTGATTCATGAACGCGATACGGTCGCACAACTCGTCGGCCTCATCCATGTAATGTGTCGTCAGCAGGATCGTCTTGTGCAATTTCTTATTCAACTCATTCTTCACAAAATCCCTTATGAAACGGGCGAAATATGGGTCGAGTCCGAGTGTTGGCTCGTCGACCAGGAGAATCGGCGGATCATGGATCAGTACCCTGGCCAATGATAATTTCTGTTTCATACCCGAGGATAATTTCTCTACCCGTGTCTTTGCCTTTTCCTTAAGCCCCATGAGATCAAGCAAGTAGTCGATGCGTTCCTTGTGGATCTTACGCGGTACCCCGTAAAGAGCAGAAAAGTACTTGAGATTTTCAACGGGTGTCAGTTTCCAATAGAGTGATCGTTCTCCGCCGGTAAGCACTCCGATGTGCCTCCTTACTTCAAGCGCTTCATCATAGATGTTGAAACCGGCTATGTGTGCCGAACCTCCATCGGGGATCAGGAGTGTCGAAATGCATTTAATAAGGGTCGTCTTACCAGCACCGTTAGGGCCCAATAGCCCGAAAAGCTCACCTTCTCCAATGGTAAAGCTCACGCCATCGACTGCCCGTACCTCATCAGACTTCCCCTTCTTGAACAACTTGCGTAAATCGCGCACAATGATAGCGCCCTTATCAGCCATCAGTAATAATACATATTAATATCTGTTTTTCAAGCTCGCAGGTCGATAAATCTTGACACGCATAATCATAGAATATATAATTGAGTTGATGATACAAAAGCGATTAGCCACGATAGCTGTGTTATTCTTCACCGTAATACTCTTAGGTATGACAGGATATAGGATAATTGAAGGCTGGTCGTTCGATGAAGCACTATACATGACCTTCATTACAATTTCCACGGTCGGATTCCAGGAAGTAAAACCGCTCAGTCCTGCCGGTCGCATTTTCACGATCGTGCTTATCCTCAGCGGCATCGCCATCATTGCGACCGGGGCAAATTTCATCTTCTCGTCAATCATTCAAGGAACATTCAGAGAAGTATTCAGGAGGCAAGGCATGGAGAAGAAGCTCGCCAAAACATCTAATCATTTTATCGTATGCGGTTACGGCGCGATTGGAGAGGATATCATACAGGAATTCATACGCGCCGGTCAGGCCTTTGTGCTGATCGACAAGCAAGAAGAAATTCTGGATCGATTTGCCCAGGACCATCCAGAGCAATTGTACGTATTCGGGAATGCAACTCATGATGATATCCTCAAGAGTGCGGGTATCGATAAAGCCCAGGGCATCGTTGCGGTATTAGGAAATGACGCAGATAACCTCTATATTTGCCTCACTGCTCGTTCTCTCAACCCGACACTAAGGATCATCTCGCGCGCCATAGAGAGTGCGTCCATCGATAAGCTCAGAAAAGCGGGTGCTGACTATGTCTTCGCTCCGGAGAAAATCGGTGCAATCCACCTTGCAGCGGCCGCACTGAGGCCGACGGTCATGTCTTTTCTCGATACGATATTGAGAGGGCAGAAACTAAATCTCATGCTCGACGAGGTGACCGTACAGGCAAACTCTCCGCTTGCTGGTAAGACGCTAAAACAGGCAGAAATATCCAAGAATATCGGGATTGTCATCTCGGCAATAAAATCAAAGGAAAGCAATGTCCTGAGCTTCAATCCAAGTTCGGACAGCATTATCAAAGGAGGAGATACACTCATCGGCTTTGGAACGCCTGAGCAGTTGAAGCAACTCAGGAAAGTATGTTCCTAATCACAGGAGCGATGTCATGGCGCTAAGAAAGGAACTCGGTTTCTTTGAAGTATTCGCGATCGCGGCCGGCGCCATGATCAGTTCCGGGCTGTTCGTACTCCCCGGTCTCGCCTTCGCCAGTGCAGGACCGGCAATGATACTATCATACATCATCGCCGGGTTGCTTGTCCTGCCGGCATTGTTCAGTAAAGCTGAGCTGGTCACGGCCATGCCGAAAGCCGGCGGCGACTATTTCTACATAACAAGAAGTATGGGCCTCGCTGCTGGTACGGTCGCTGGACTAGCCAGCTGGCTGTCGCTCAGTCTCAAAACGGCATTTGCCCTCATGGGAATGGGGATCTTTACCCTACTAATCAGTCCGACCCTGAGTACTCCGCAAATTAAGTTGATTGCGGTCGCGCTATGCTTGGTCTTTATGCTGATCAACATACTGGGAATCAAGGAAGCCGGTATCACACAAATCCTACTCGTGATCTTTCTCATTTTGATCCTCGGTCTTTATGTAATCCGGGGTTTCGTTAGCATAGAACCCGGCCGTTTCGAGCCTTTCGTGACACATGGGTTCGGACGCGTACTCGCCACTGCAGGTCTCGTGTTCATATCATTCGGCGGTCTGACAAAGGTGGCTAGTGTTGCTGAAGAGATAAAGAACCCAAAGATAACCGTACCATTGGGCATGCTGCTCGCCTATGTTATTGTACTTGGTCTGTATGTTGCTGTGGCATTCATCACGGTTGGCGTACTCGATCCTAATATCCTGAAGGAATCCTTAACGCCCATATCCACCGGAGCCAAGACATTCTGGGGTATTGGTGGTGTAATCATCACCGCTATCGCCGCCCTTCTGGCATTTGTATCGACCGCGAATGCCGGTATCATGTCCGCTTCACGGTATCCGCTGGCAATGAGCCGTGATGAGATATTACCGCGGTTCTTCTCTTATATCAACAAGAAATTCAAGACACCGCACAGCGCGATAATTTTCACATCGCTAATCATGGTCGTCACCATCTTGTTCTTAGATCTTGAAGTACTAATCAAGGCTGCCTCGACCATGCTGCTACTCCTTTTTGTATCGGCAAATCTGTCGGTGATTGTTATGCGCGAGAGCCGGCTCCAGAACTACCAACCCAGTTTCCGTGCACCGTTCTATCCTTATCTGCAAGTAGCCGGCATTATCGGTTACCTATTCCTCATTTATGATATGGGTGTCATAACCCTCTCAATGACCGCGATCTTCATAGTCTCTGCGTTCGGGTGGTTCTTCTTCTACGTTCGACCCAAGATCACACGCGAATCAGCACTCATGTATATCGTGGAACGGATAACTGACCGCCAGATAGTCACGGATACCTTGAGGGATGAACTACGTGAAGTAGTAAAGGACCGCGAAGAAATAGTTGAAGACGAATTTGATCATATCATAAAGGATGCATTAATTCTTGATCTGGATAGACAAATGCATTTCAATGAATTTATCCAGATCGCTTCTGAGAAATTGACCAACAGGATAGGAATACCAAAAGAGAAGTTCATCCAGCTTTTCAATGAACGAGAAAAGCAATCTTGTACGGCATTACGACCTGGTCTGGCTATTCCGCACATAATCATAGACGGAGAAGATAAATTTGATGTACTCCTGATCCGCTCTCGTGAAGGTATCATTTTCCCAGATGCCGAGGAGCCAGTCCATATTGTCTTTGTGCTCATCGGCACTCGCGACCGTAGACATTCGCATCTACGGGCTCTAATGGCGATTGCGCAAATCGCACAACAACACGACTTTGACGAAAAATGGCTCAAAGCCTCAACAACAACAGACTTGCGTGACATGATATTGCTAGGCACTCGGAAACGACACTGATGGGCGCCTAATCGTACACAGGGTATTGGAAGAGAAGGTAGATTTCGGATTACTGATTGCGAAAACCCAAGAGACTGATGCACGATACAGGATCCATGATTCACGATAGGCTACCAAAGTCATTGAGTCACTAAGTCATTAGGTCACACGCTTCTACGTATCTGGGAGTTATGCGTATCGCGTGGAGTCTGCGGAAAGCGTCGGGTGTCCGTCGAAACCGATATCCGACCGGTGCAACGCTTCTCAAGACCGGCAAACGACCGTGATTGAACCACGGCAGAAGATATCGATTACGAAAAACCGTTAATGTTCGAGCTTGTCGAGAACTAATACGGTAGGCTTCCCGACTCGCCCTTACCAGGCTCGCTCCAAGACTATATGGGTGGTTGTAACCAGATGTTCTGGTCTACTGGTATTCTGCCTGATGATTCGGATTCCGCGGAATAGCTATTACTTGCTTGACTTTCACGCACCTGGGGATACAATACGTGATGGTCGGTATCGGCTATGATATCCAT
>JASFEK010000149.1:0-5006 GCA_050124875.1 Caldifarciminota bacterium
CTACAATGATTATACTACGACGACCGAACTCATTGACTATGAACCGCAGCGCACCCTGACCGTGTACGGCGATGGATCCCAGACCGAGGTCATTGAAGACCCAGGCCCGCGACCAGAGAGGTCAGTTGAACAGGAAACCGAGAAGGTTCCGGAAACAGACTATTACTATGGTCTTGGCTGGATGGTCACCAACAATCTTCAGATCGACCTCATGGGTTTCAACGAACTCACCGATCTTTCTAACTGGAGGCTCTCCGCCACGCTGAGATTCGACTAATCACGTTTCCAATTTGATTTGCATCACGTACGTGTCAAAGAGAAGGGGCTCAGCCCCTTCTCTTCTTTTACCTTGATTTTTGCCCCACCGTAAATATAATAATCCTAAATACATGAAAAATCCCGCATTTTTCTTGAATACGCCCCAACCTTCATTTTCACAAATACAACTCACGATAGATCGAGCCGGTACGACTTCGGTTTCCCCGAGTCTGCTATTTCCAATGGCAGACTCGGGATACTCATTTCCACAGTCGCTTCACCAAACAGACGTGGGCGAAAATGGTATCGGCTGCCAAGGACGAGGCAGCCTCGTTCCGCGGTTTCGTTTAACGACATCCGAAAACGACCAACGTATCGCTCGTCGAAACCGACAGGCAACCAACGATTTTTCTCCATGGACCTGAGCAAATACCAAGACCTCATCAAGCAGATATACTTTGAGAAGGATTCCAGGCGTGGTTTGGACAAGACATTCAACTGGCTCGTTGAAGAAATCGGCGAGTTCTCCCGAGCGATCAGAAAGAAAGACAAGGAAAAGATCAAGGAAGAATTCGCTGACTGTCTAGCCTGGCTCCTTTCGGTTGCCTCCATCCTCGACATCGACGCTGAACAATCCATGACAAAGTACCGGCAAGGCTGTCCGAAATGCTCTAAAACACCGTGCGAATGTAATGAATAGTATAAGGGTTGGGGTTGAGATACGACGAGGCTACGAATAACGAATATGCCCATCGTTGTTCGCTTGCGAAAGACGAATCGCCTCTCGAAACCAATGAACGCTAGACTTTTAGAATGAAGGAGGTTCAATGATCTTCATATTATGTGCGTTAGTGGGTTTAGCCCCGCCGACCAATGTCCGGGCATATGATACGCCCGATGATGGCGGTGGGGTCGTAAACATTGAATGGCAATTGTCACCCGATGATGCGCAGATCGAAGCCTACGAGATCTACCGCAGTGAAAACAACCTTGATTTCGCCAGAGTCGGGCTCATCGGGAAGAGCCGTCAACTATACCAGGACCAGACCACAGAAGACGGCACTGTGTATGCCTACAAGGTAGCAGCCGTTTCGGATACGACGCGTGCGTTCTCACAGCCCAGTCCAGAAGTCACGAGCCGTCCATCATGGATCAATGTCGCCAAGGTCAATATCTATATTGCCATGATTATTTTTGGCGGCCTCATCCTCTATTACATATACCACGCGCGTAAAGGGAAGAAGCTATTCATTAGAAAGATCGCCGGACTACAGGCAATTGATGATGCAGTCGGCCGGGCCACTGAAATGGGTAAACCCATACTCTACGTACTTGGGCTTGGATATATCGAGGACATTGCAACCATTGCCAGCCTGAACATTCTCGGTGAGGTCGCCAAGAAAACAGCCCAATACGACACAAAGCTGATCGTCCCCAATGCCGATCCGATCGTCTATACGGTTGCCCGCGAAATCGTAAAAGAATCCTATACCAACGCAGGCCGGCCCGACGCCTATGACCCAGACAGTGTTTTCTTCCTGGCCCGTGAACAGATGGCATACGCGGCCGGTATAGACGGCATTATGACGCGGGAAAGACCCGCCACTAACTTCCTCGTTGGCTATTTCGCCGCGGAATCACTGGTCATTGCTGAAACTGGTGCTGCGACCGGCGCGATCCAGATCGCCGGAACCGACGCCCTTGCCCAGTTGCCGTTCTTCGTTACCGCATGCGACTACACCCTGATCGGTGAGGAATTGTACGCTGCATCTGCTTATATCTCAAAGCGTCCATTGCTACTCGGGGCAATAAAGGGCGAGGACTGGTCGAAAGTTGTTATTGCTGCGGCACTCATACTGGCATCAATCATCGGTCTTGTATCACGTTTCCCCGTACTCAATCTGTTTCAATAGGAGCCAATCATGAAAAAAAGAATACCTTTGATCCTAATATTCATTGCCGGACTACTAGGTGTTATTTCATTTGTCATCCCTCACCCCTCTTATCAAGTATACGATGAATGGATACGGAACGATCTTTTGCGCGTACTCTCTGCATTCGCCGTGGTACTTGCTCTAGGGAGTCTCCTCAGAGTGCATTCCGACAAGATCCGGCGTAAACGCAGAAACTGGCAATACTCCTGGTTATTGCTTATTGCATTCGCTGTTTCAGCGATCATCGGGCTATTTGGCGGTGTGGCAGCTGATGGTATACTTCCAACAACGATCGGTTCTTTCAGTTACGACATTCAGACACTATATGAGAATATTGTGATACCGCTCGCTTCTTCCATGTTCGCACTACTGGCATTCTTCATGGCTTCGGCCGCGTACCGCGCATTCCGGGTAAGGTCCATGGAAGCAACACTACTTCTGACTGCGGCATTCATTGTCATGATCGGTGTCTTACCCCTTGGGTATAGTATTTCAAAACACTTACCCGCGTTTGTCCAGTGGATACTGAATGTACCGAATGTCGCCGGTCAACGCGGCATTGTGCTGGGTATTGCGCTTGGTGTCGTCGCCACCTCCTTGAAGATCATCCTGGGCATTGAACGTGCATGGCTGGGAGGTGGCGAATGAAGATCTACGAAAGACTCATGAAGATTGACCGCAGGATCATCTATGCTATCCTGTTCGTTGTCGTTACTCTACCCCTTATCTTCCCTTCGGTTCTGAAAGTCACCCCAATGACGCCGGTCGAAAAACTCTTCACCGCAGTCGATAACACAACCGATGACAAGGCGCTAATACTCGACTGCAGTTACGCACCTCAGATCAAGGCCGAAGTGGAACCAATGGCGATCGCTGTACTCCGGCACGCGTTCAAATCCAGAAAGAAAATACTCGTCTTGAGTCTGTATGTCGAGATGATCGGACTGGCAACCAGAGCGATCAATCAGGTCGTCGAGGAATTCAACAGCGTTGCCGCAACGAATGCGGACAGCATCCTCTACGGCCGCGATTATGTTTTTCTGGGCTGGCAACCGCCGCCCATTGTCCCCATGCTGGGTATGGGTGAAAGTATATCGAACATCTACGTCGTCGACTATTACGGCAACCAGACTGACACCCTTGAGATGATGCAAAGAATCAGGAACTATAACGACATAAGCATACTCGTCGCGCTTAGCGGTTCACGAATACCTATATCCTGGGTTGCCTATGCACAAAATAGATACGGGCTCCAGGTAGGTGTAGGATGCACCGCAGTCTCTGGTGCCGACTTCTATCCATACTACCAAACCGGTCAGTTTACCGGACTCATGGTCGGGATGAAAGGCGCCGCCGAATACGAAGAATTAGTGGAAGCTAACCACGGAGTAAAAGGCAGACGTGTCGCCAGCGAAGCGATGCTCTCCCTTACCTATGCCCACCTCATAATCATGCTCTTCATTGTAATTGGCAACATAGGATTTTTCTTACACAGGAGGCGAAAATGAATGTTTCAAGTGACCCTTGGGTATGGATAGCATCAATTCTGAGCCTGGCAATTCTATCGTTTCTATACAAGGAAAATCCGTTTTTCCGGGCTGCCGAACATATCTTCCTGGGCGTTGCCAACGGATATCTCGTAACGTTTTACTGGCACCGTATTCTTATGCCTATTCTCTTCCGACCATTGTTTCAGCAGGGCGACTTGCTGCTGATCATTCCATTCATCGTCGGCATGCTTTATCTTACCCGTTTCATACCGCGGGTATCATGGCTGGTGCGTATACCGATCGCGATCTACATGGGGTATTGGACCGGCGTGCTGATCCCGGCGACAATACAAGCGCAGATCATCAAACAGGTACAGGGCACAATACTAACTGCACCCAATTTTCAATCGTGGAACGCCGGCACGATGGGGATCGTGTGGTCGGTAATCGTTTTCATCGGTGTTCTCTGCACCCTCTCCTACTTCTACTTCTCGCGCGAACACAAGGGAGTAATCGGTGTCACATCGCGCGTCGGCATCGTCTTCGTGATGATCGGGTTTGGTGCAGCATTCGGCTACACGGTCATGGCACGTATCAGTCTGCTCATCGGTAAATTACAGTATCTCTTAGGAGACTGGCTGGGAATAATCAACTAGCTCAATCATCTAGTTTTATACCGGGCACGGCTTCGCGCGAAGCATATACTATTATGCAATGCGCGGAGCCATGTCTTTTTTTTTGGAACTGCGTGTAATAACCCTCTTTACTTATCATTACCGACAACTATAATTAAACCTATACGATACTTATGGACTATTTCCACGATTACGGCCCACGATTTACCAATACGCGTCATCAAAACAAATCGGCTTCGTTCAACGGTTGCGCAAGATGATACGGCGTCGATACACGGTTTCATCAAACGACATCCGACAGGCAACCAACGAATCGCATTTCGAAACCGTCCAACGATAAACAGTCTATAAGAAAGTAAGGAGGTTCAATGATTTTAACCATATTAGCCGGCGTTTTTGCCCTTGCCCCGCCCACCGGCGTGAACGCTTATGATACACCCAACGACGGCGGGGGTCGCATAACGGTCGAGTGGCAACTCTCACCCGATGATGCTACAATTGAGGGTTATGAGATATACCGGCGCACAGACGGCGAGGCATACGAATTAGCAGGCTTCATAGGTCGGGGACGCGCCCGTTATGAAGATGAAACTGAAGACGGCATCACGTACGTTTACAAAGTAGCCGCGCTCCGGGAAACAGAGAGAGGATATTCAGATCCCTCTCCGCCGGCGGCCAGCAAGCCGCAC
>JASFEK010000150.1:0-5005 GCA_050124875.1 Caldifarciminota bacterium
CAAGGAGGGATTTGCCAAGAGAATCATACAAGTGCTCCGCGATCCAACTCTAGCCAAGGATATCGGTGAACGCGCGACTCAAACAGTAAAGGAGAAATTTCTGATTACCCGGTTACTCGGAGATTATCTGGACCTGATTAACGATCTGATCAGCTAAAATGCAATACGGGTGAGCATTCGTATCATCCATGGAAGATATCGCGCCAGAAAAAATCTATTCACCCGTTGTGATCGAACACATGCACAACCCGCGCAACTGGGGAATACTCGCGCAGAGTGACGGGTATGCACGCATAACCGGCCCTTGCGGTGATACAATGGAAATATCACTACAGGTGAGGGATGATATGATCATAGAATGCACCTTCGACACCGACGGATGTGGAGCTACCGTGTCGTGTGGCAGCATCGTCACTGAAATGGCATCGGGGAAGAAGGTAGCTCAGGCAAAGCAGATTGACCAGGAATCCATACTTACGTATTGCAGGGGACTACCCCAGGCAAACCGGCACTGCGCCCTGCTCGCAGCCAGCACCCTGCAGAAGGCGCTGGAAGACTACGGACGGACGAGAAATGAATCCTGGAGGAAATTCTACAGGACCACGTGAAGAACACCATTGTATCCTTGTGTCGTACATCCTCCTGAGGTTATCCCATCATGAAGATCATGGCTCTAGCCGACATTCACAGCCGTCTCGATTACCCCCGGTCAGTAATCGAGGAATTGCGGGCGGTTGACCTAGTGATAATCGCGGGTGATATCACTAATTTCGGTGACCATGATGAAGCCAAGAGGGTCATCGAAGGCATCAGCCGGCATAATGCCAACGTGCTCGCGGTGCCTGGAAACTGTGACCGATCAGGAGTCGCCCGGGCACTAAACGACTACGGGATGAATCTACACGCGACCGAAAGAATCGTGAATGACGTTACGCTAATGGGAGTGGGAGGCTGTAACAAGACGCCGTTTCACACGCCTACGGAATACACAGAAAAGGAAATGGAAAGGCTACTAGGCGAATTCCGCAGAAGACCAGAAATGAGCAAGTACATACTGGTCACGCACGCACCTCCGCATAAGACCAAGCTAGACCGAATGTTCATCGGGTTCCATGTGGGCAGCAAGGCGATTCGTAGTTTCATTGAACACTTCGAGCCCGACCTTGTGATCTGCGGGCATATCCATGAAGCGCAGGGGGTTGACCGTGTCGGGAAAACCGTGGTCCTCAACCCAGGGCCATTCCCAAGACACTACGCATCCATCATTTTCGACGAAACATTACACTACGAGCTTCACTGACTGGTGCACAAGCAACGTAATGACCGCGTCTGTATGCTACGGTATTTTGAAGACTAGCTGTATATTTCGGGATTTACTATATTGGGTGGCTGCTTCTTCTCGATCAAAACGCTGATCACGTTCTCCGCCACCATCGAGGCCATTTCTGTTCTGGCTTCGATCGAGGCCGAGCCAATGTGTGGCACAAGGACAACATTTTGCAGACTAAGCAGGCCATCGTCAAACTGCGGCTCATTCTCGTAGACATCGAGAGCACAACCAGCGATCTGCTTATTCTTGATCGCAGCCACTAGCGCCTTCTCATCCACGATCGAACCGCGCGCCGCATTGATCAGATATGCTGTTTTTTTCATAATTCGGAACTCTTCTACTGAGATCAGCCCCTCGGTCTGTTCATTAAGCGGAGCGTGTATCGAAATGTAATCTGATTCTCTGAGCAGATCCTTAAGCGGCCGATACTGTACACCGTATTCATCCTCACGATCAGCAGAGAGTCGCTCAGCATCGTTGTACACGATCTTCATGCGGAAACCGCGGGCGCGACGCGCCAATGCCTGACCGATCCTCCCCATTCCGATAATACCGAGTACCTTGCCATGGATATCCGTTCCCAAAAGCAGCGTTGGCGCCCAACCCGTGAATCTACCAGAACGCAAGAAACTATCGGCCTCGACAATACGCCGGGCGACCGAGATCAATAATCCGAATGTCAAATCAGCCGTTGTCTCGGTCAAAACCTCAGGGGTGTTGGTCACCGGGATTTTGCGCTTCGAGGCCTCCACTACATCAATATTATTATACCCGACCGCGTAATTCGCGATTATCTTGAGATACATTGCCCGGGCGACTATTGCGGCATCAATGTTATCCGTCAGCAAGCACACTAGGCCATCCTTATTCCTTATTCTTTCCTTCAAATCCTCACGCGATATTGCCTTGTCCTCCTGATTAATATCAAGGTCAAAATATTTGCGGAGCGCATCCATACCTGGCCCAGGTAGTAGACGAGTGACTAGGACCTTTGGTTTTTCACGCATGTACTATTAAAGGTATTATGATGAAAAAAGCAATACTCAGTTGTTAAGGGAGATACATGCCAGCGCGTTATCTGCAGCGCTGCCATAATTCATTGACTGGAGTGCGCAGTATCCTACGTGCCGCCTTCTCAAGGTCCACGGCGTTGCCACAAATATCCCATGCCGTTCTACTCATCCTGAATTTTAGGACCCTTGTTCCCTTTTCGACCGAGACGAGAATCTCACGACCCCTGGTATTCCTGGTAATAAGATTACCCTTACCGACTGTGGCAAAGGTCGAGCACTGCAAACCATCGAGAACACACGTAAGGGGTTTTTGCATCGTTGTTCTAACGGTTATTCTCAAACCCATGATTCCCTGAGGCTTCAGTTCCTTGACCAAATAACGCCCTAGCCGATAGCCTAGTGCAAGAAACGGGCCGTCATGACCGTGGAAACGTACCGTTTCGACGTAATTCAAGTTCCTGGGTTTTCTGTATTTCATAGCATAAAATCATACTTCGAATAGGTGAAGATAATACCCTGGAAATAACCCCGAGTACTGAGTATTATACCCGGGTTCTGAATAGAGTCAACATGATCAATTCACTCATCCCTTGGCCCTTTTCAGGCAGCCGCCTTGCCGATATCTATTGATTATCGCATGTACATATATATAATATGGAAATATGGACAACATTACCGCGCAAACGCACATTGATCAACTGCTAACAAGATACCCTTCTCTATCAAGAACGTTCATCGAATTCGGATTACCTTGCTTGGTATGTGGCGAGGCTTATTGGGGAACGATAGAAGAACTAGCACGCCAACATGATGTTAATGTGTCAAAACTAGTTAATGTATTGAATGACAATAAGAGAGAAATCGATGCAAAAACCTGAATTTTGCCCGCAATGTCAAACCAAATTATCAACAAGAAAAATTGATGGGTTCGCGCGCCGTACATGTCCTGAGTGTGGCTGGATCTATTATGCAAACCCACTACCCAGTGCAGTTGCTTTTGTGCATCGCGACGGAGAAGAAATTCTCTTGATCAAGCGTGGCGTAGTACCCGGTAAGGGAAAATGGGCATTACCTTCTGGTTTCGTAGAATTGAACGAAATACCGGAAGAAACCGTAATTAGGGAGTTAAGGGAAGAAACCGGTTTGAAAGGAACACTTGGTGAACTCATTGGTGTGTACACAGAGCCAACCAGCATATACGGTAATGTACTACTAATCGCCTATCACATAGAATCGTTTATGGGCCGACTGCGCGCAAGCACCGATACCCTGGACGCGAAGTTCTTCCCTGCACACAAGCTTCCCAGAATACCTTTTGCCAGCCACCGGGCAATAATACGTGACGGAATGGCCGCCGTTTCAGTACAGGGTCCAATCATTACCGTTCTTAAATCAAAGATAACACAGGCGACGATAACCCACACCCGCCTATTCTACAAAGGAAGCATGGGCATTGACAGCACGGTAATGAAGGCGGCTGGCCTTCTGCCGGGTGAAAAAGTACACGTCCTGAACTACGATAATGGCGAAAGACTGGAGACCTACACGATCGAAGAAAAGGCGGGTTCTGGAAAGATCATTCTGTACGGCCCTGCCTCACGTAAGGGAAAAATCGGCGAAAGACTTTGTATCCTATCGTATGCGAACATGAGTTTTCATGACGCAAAGCACTACAAGGCGCGGGTTGTAACTCTCAACACGAAGAACAGGATCAAGCGCAGATAGTGCACAAGAATCCCGGCACAACAAAACCCATCAGATACGTTTACGGTCCAGTACCATCCCGGCGTTTAGGTTTTTCCCTGGGCATCGACATCATACCACATAAGAATTGCAGTTTCGACTGCATCTATTGTCAACTTGGCACGACAACGAACAAAACATTGACGCGCGCAGAATACGCACCGACACAGGATATACTGGATGAAGTGAAAAAGATACTAAAGGCTGACACACACATCGATTATCTCACTTTTTCTGGTTCTGGTGAACCAACCCTGCACAAGAGTATTAGGTATCTTATCACGGAAATAAAGAAAATCACTAAGATCCCGGTTGCCGTGCTCACTAACGGTTCACTGCTGTACTTACCTGAAGTGCGTGACGACCTGATGAATGCAGACGTGGTATTACCCACTCTGTGCACGGTGAACAAAGAGATCTTCCGCAAAATACACCGCGGGCATATAGACCTGGATCTGGACCTAATCATCAACGGATATGTTGAATTTCGAAGGTCCTACAGAGGAAAGATATGGCTCGAAGTCATGCTGATCAAGGGGATCAACGATAAATCCGCACACGCAATGGAATTGAAAAAAGCATTGGAAAGAATAAACCCAGACAAGATTCACCTCAATACTGTCGTTCGGCCACCGAGTGAAGAACACGCACACCCCGTATCAGAGAAGACGATGCAAAACATCAAAGCATTACTAGGTAGCAAATGTGAGATTATAGCTGACTTCAAACGAAGTGCGATGACCGGACAGCACCTAGACCATATGAAACAGATCGCCGCGACAATCGCACGCCGGCCCGTTACGATCGACGATTTGGTGAGAATAACCGGTCTTCACAGGAATGAAATACTCAAGCATATCCAGATACTACTTAATCAACGCAAAATAGAGATTTCAAAACACGATCAAAAAGAATACTA
>JASFEK010000151.1:0-4964 GCA_050124875.1 Caldifarciminota bacterium
ATACCCGCTCGCGGTAAAGCGCCTGAAGATCGCACTACAGCAGGCCGAAGCCTACGGTCTACTGGGCAATGATATTCTGGGCACTGGTTTTGATTTCAACATTGAGGTCGTCCAGGGTGCTGGTGCTTTTGTCTGCGGTGAGGAAACCGCGTTGATCGCTTCAATAGAAGGCCGGGTCGGCCGACCCAGGCAAAGACCGCCCTACCCTTCAGAAAGCGGCCTCTGGAGGAAACCAACCAATATTAATAATGTAGAAACCTGGGCCAATGTCCCGATGATCATTCTCCGCGGCGCCAAGTGGTTCTCGTCGATCGGTACCCGGACGAGCAAGGGAACGAAGATATTCTCGCTCGTGGGCAAGATCAACAACACCGGTCTGGTCGAAGTACCGATGGGTATCACCATGCGAGAGATAATATACGACATCGGTGGCGGCATCCCCCAGGGTAAGAAATTCAAGGCGGTACAGACCGGCGGGCCGTCGGGCGGCTGCATACCAAACAGCCTGCTCGACCTGTCCATTGATTACGAGAGTTTGACCAAAGCCGGTTCGATGATGGGCTCAGGCGGCATGATCGTCATGGATGAGGACACGTGCATGGTCGATGTGGCACGTTATTTTCTAAACTTCACCCAGGAAGAATCCTGCGGCAAGTGCCCGCCCTGCCGTCTGGGCACTAAGCACATGGTCTATATCCTGGACCGTTTCATAAACGGCACCGGCCAGGAAGAGGATATCGAGCTGTTAGAAAACATTGCCCAGAACGTTGAACTCTCCTCGCTGTGCGGGCTCGGCCAAACCGCACCCAATCCGGTGCTGACGACGCTCCGGTATTTCCGGGAGGAGTACCTGGCGCATATCAGAGAAAAGCGCTGTCCGGCACTGGTGTGCAAGTCGTTGATCTCCTTCGTCATTGATCCGCAACGCTGCGGTGGTTGTACCGTCTGCGCCAAGAGTTGCCCGAGCAATGCGATCTCGGGCGAGCCGAAAAAGTTATATACGATCGATCAGGAAAAATGCACGAAGTGTGGCATATGCATAACGGTCTGTCCCCCCAAATTTAACGCAGTGAAGAAAGTATCCCCGGCAATCGAATGATCAACATAACGATCAATGGCAAACGCCTGAAAGCCAAGAAAAGCGATACTATCTTGAGTGCTGCCGGACGAGCCGGGATAAGAATTCCGACCTTGTGTCATCATAAGGGTCTAACACCATTCGGCGGTTGCCGCCTCTGTATTGTCGAGGTAAAGGGTAAGAAAACACCCCTCACCGCCTGTACACTGAATGTTGAAGATGGCATGGTCATCAAGACCGATACGCCGAGGCTACGAAAATTACGCAAGTTTACACTTGAATTGATACTATCCGAACACCCTAATGCGTGTCTCATCTGCGAACGCGAAACCGACTGCCGGGATTTTCAAGAATGCATCAAGAAATCGGCGGTGACATTTGGCTGCAAGTCGTGTCCCCAGAATGAAAATTGCGAGTTGCAGGATCTGGTAAATGAGTTGAACATAAAGACAATCCCATTTGAATTCCGCTACCGCAACCTCGAGGTCGAGCGCTATGATCCATTCTTTGACCGAGACTATAATCTATGCATACTATGCGGCCGGTGCATACGCGCATGCGGGGAGATCCGGCATGCGCACACCCTTGAATTCCAGCACCGCGGCCAAGACACCCTGGTCGGAACCGCCTTTGACCTGCCGCATCTCCAGTCAGGCTGTCAGTTCTGCGGTGCGTGCGTCGATGTGTGTCCGACCGGCGCGCTGCGCGACCGTTTCGGCCGTTACGAAAAACCGGCTGACAGGGCAGTGAAAACCACGTGCACGCTGTGCAGTATCGGCTGTGCGATCAATCTGAATATCAGTGACAACAAGGTTACCAGCTCAACACCCCGCAACAATGCGATATGCGTACGCGGCCGCTTCGGCATCGCACCGCTCGTGAATCACCCGAAACGTGTTACAAGACCAATCATGAAAAAAGATGGTCACCACGTCGAAGTGGAGTGGGCACAAGCACTGGAATACGTCAGTCATCAGCTTCGCGAGCACAAAGGACGCACCGGTATCCTGTTTACGCCGCAAATGATGTACGCGGCGATCGACAAGGCCTATGCACTAGCCGATGCACTGGGCGCACAGATCAGTGCTCCGGTCGACCTCGATGGCTATTCCAGTGATCTTAAATTCAGCATGTTCAAGGGTCAAGCGGCATTCATCTTCGCCAACACCGACATGGTCAGTGACTTTTCACCACTGCTCCTGGAACTGCGCAAACGATTCGACGGCCGCGCCGTATTCATCATCATAGGTAGCATGGACCACAACTTGGTGCAATTTGCCGACATGGTTCTCAATCCGACGCCCGGTACCGAGCACGCACTACTCAAGAATCTGACCGGCCGGAAAAAAAGACCACTCAACTGCGGTATTCCTGCCGCAGACATCGTGGATGCAAAGCAGATGCTCGGTGATAGAGAAATTTATGTCGTATACAACATGGAGAATTTTCCGAATCCGGACCTGGACAAGGACGTCAAGAAAATCCCCCTGCATAGTCAGGTCAACACAGCTCAGATCGCCAAGATCGGCCTCGATGACACTTATGCGGGTATATTGCGCAGCAAGAAGATCGACTGCCTTTACATGATGGGAACGGCACCCCTGCTCAGCCGGAAATACAAGACGGTCATTGTCCAGGACTGCTTCCCACCTGATTTCGACTTTGATGTTTTTCTCCCGGCCGCCGCCTTCGCGGAAGTAAATGGCAGTATCATTGACATCGAGGGGAAGAAGAAGCGCGTGCGTAAGGCTATTCCACCACCCGGCAAGGCACAGCCTGACGAATGGATCATCAACAGCCTTGCCCGCGTCATGAAGACGAAACTACGAAAACCCAAGAAGAAAAAGACCCTGAAGCGGAGAAGAGGGAGTTCGCACACAAAGACCAGCAGTTCATATCCTGTGCGAATGATCATCCAGGAGAACACATATGGCTATCGCGGCATAGCGCTCTCCAGCATGCTGAAGGGCTTTGAACGTTTGCGCCATGATCGATACGTTTGGATGAACGAACACACGGCAAAGAAACACAAACTGAAAGAAGGCATGCTGGCCAATATGATCAGTCCGCATGCCAGCCATAGCCTGCCCGTGAAGATCCATCCGGACGTTCCGGATCACACCGTCCTTGTCTATTATCATCCATCAATGGGTTATTTTCCGTATGAACCAGTGAGGCTTGAATGTACAAAATCCTGAAACGGGAGAAGATCATCCCCAATATCCATCTGCTGGTCATCGAATCTGCTGATATCCATACCAATGCCCAGGCCGGCGAGTTTGCCGTGGTCCGCGCCGACGAGAGGGGCGAGCGCATTCCGTTGAATCTGGTGGACTGGGACGAGCACAGCGTGAGCCTAGTGTTCATGGAGGTCGGCACTTCGACTAGAAAGCTGGCTGGGCTGGCGCCTGGAGACGAGCTAGCCACCTTGGTCGGCCCCTTGGGTAAACCTACTGAGATGGTGAAGAATGAAAATATCCTGTGTATTGGTGGCTGCTACGGTATTGCCGCACTCTTGCCGGTAATTCGCGCCTACAAGAAAAACGGCAACCGCGTAACTACCGCGATCGAAGCCCGCAGTGAATATCTGCTTTACTGGCAAGACCGGCTGAAAGAACACAGTGATGAATTCCACGAGATAACCCGCGACGGCACAAAGGGGCTCAAGGGCCACGTCAATGATTTCCTTGTTCCGTACCTGAAGAAGAACAAAATTGACCGGGTATACGTGCAGGGCTGTACGTATCTCACCTACCTAACGTCGGAAACGACCCGTCCATTTAAGATCAAGACGATCGTAGGATTGAATCCGATCATGGTCGATGCCACAGGAATGTGCGGCGTGTGCCGGGTGATCGTGAACGGTGAGACGAAATTCGGTTGCGTTGATGGTCCTGAATTCGATGGACACCAGGTGGACTGGGAAAATCTGCTGTCCCGGCGCAAGATTTACTTGAAGGAAGAAGTCCATTCGCTCAGTTTCTACGAGTGTGAAACATATGGCTAAGATAGAACCGAAGAAAACACCCATGCGAGAGCGCCCAGCCCAGGACCGGGTCAAGGACTTCAATGAAGTTCCTTTTGGCTACTCGCCCGAAGAAGCGATCGCCGAAGCAAAGCGGTGTCTTCAGTGCAAGAGACCGACCTGTGTGGCTGGTTGCCCGGTCGAAATCGACATCCCTGGATTCATCAAATTCATTGCTGAAGGCGACTATGTCAACGCAATCAAACGATTGAAAGAGAAGAATGTCCTGCCTGCGGTCTGCGGCCGGGTCTGTCCCCAAGAGGATCAGTGTGAAAAGGTTTGCGTGCTAGCTAAGAAGTTTGAGCCGGTGGCGATCGGCCGCCTCGAACGCTTTGCTGCTGACTGGGAAGTCAAACACGGCGAATCCCCCATTCCCTCATTGCCCGAGCCAACGGGCAAGCGGGTCGCGATCATTGGTGCCGGACCAGGTGGCCTCACCGTGGCCGGCGACCTCAGCCGGTTAGGTCACACAGTAACGATATTCGAAGCACTGCATAAACCTGGTGGGGTTCTGGTTTACGGTATTCCCGAGTTCCGGCTGCCCAAGGAGATAATCTATCGCGAGGTGGATTACCTGGTACGCTGCGGCGTCGAATTGAAACTGGATTATGTGGTCGGCAAAACGCAGACCATTGATCAACTGCTCAAAACCTACAACGCCGTCTATATCGGCACCGGTGCCGGCCTACCCTGGTTCATGAATATTCCGGGTGAAAACCTGAACGGTGTGTACTCGGCGAACGAATACCTGACCCGGGCCAACCTGATGAAAGCATACCTCTTTCCTGAATACGACACACCCATTGTCCGCGGCAAGCGGGTTGCCGTGATCGGCGGCGGCAACGTTGCCATGGACTGCGC
>JASFEK010000152.1:0-4957 GCA_050124875.1 Caldifarciminota bacterium
CCGTAATCTGATCCGGTGATCTCGTACCTTATATCAGTGATCTGGTTGAACGGGTTTGGTGCCACGGATAATGCGATGCCTATTGGAACACTAGTAGTAAGTTCTTCAACCCCTACTGATGCCCAGTCTTGGCCGCCGTTTGTCGTCCGCAGTATATGATCATAGCCACATGCAAGACCATGCTGGCTGTCTGTGAAGTCGACGTCGAAGAGCGTGCTATCGGCAGGACTCGTTTGAGTGCTCCAGGTCTCGCCACCATCTGTGGTGTAGATAATCGAGCCTGATTTGCCTACTGCCCATCCCAGGGTATCAACAAAGTCGATCGCCCTCAGGTAGTAGGTATTAGCTGGCGCGCTGCGTGGACTCCATGTTTCACCGCCATCCGTAGTTTTCCAGATGATGGGTTCGTACGTATCCTCGTAACCGCCGACCACGATACCGTCAAATACATTAAACATATGAATGTCAAAGAAATCTTCATAGCCAGGCGCGTGGTATCCATTGAGCGTGTCCCAGGTAAGACCTCCGTCTTCAGTCCAGATGATGTACCCTTGGCCATTGGCAAGTGAATCAGGCCAACCCGCGCATATCCAGCTATCGTTCTGATTGACGATCGAAACACCGTAGTATTCTGCCTGGTACCAGTCCGTGAATATCTGATCCCAGAATCCCCCGCCGTTAGTGGTCCGGGCAAGTGCACCATCGCCGCCCACGGCGATTCCGTAATTCTGATTTAAGAATTCGATGCGCGTGCCATATTTAGAGAATCCCGCAATTTGACGTTCCCATAGACTGCCACCGTTAGTCGTGGCGAGAATTTCTGCGGCATGGAGATTGTGTTTCCCGGTTGTCCACGCGTAGTTGTCGTCAACGCAGGTGACGTCGAAGATCCTTCTGGCAATCGTGTCCGGTGGTACTGCTTGTGGTGTCCATGTCTGGCCACCGTTAGTTGTGCGCAAGATCAGAGTTGTGTCGGTGCATACGACCCAACCGTGCAGATTGTCCGGCGCCAGTGTACATCCGTGATAGTTGATGGCCAGCGCCGAAGTACAAAGTATCAGTAATAGAGCGATATATTTCATCTTACCTCCTATATTTTAGACATTGCTGTCACGCGCTTATCACATGACGGCTCACAAAGTATCGCTTCTTTCTCAAATAGAGATTATTCTACGAGGATTACTTTCTCTGCTAGATTGAGGTAAGGGCCTTGCAGGCGTACGAAGTAAATGCCCTCGGGGGCTCTCTTACCAACATCATCTCTGCCATCCCACCTGACTGATGACGGATGACCGGAAACTGATAACCGATCAGAAAAATCTCTTACCAAACGGCCGCTCACGTCGAAAATTTTCAATTCCATATTCCCGGGGTTTTCATCAATTATCCCATATCTGATATTCGTTATCTGGAAAAAGGGATTCGGGCTGATCTCGAGCCACGAATCCGTAGTGACGCGATTCTTGAATTCTGTAATACCGGTAAAGGTATCTGGTGGATCAGTTGTGAATTTGATCGCACGGCTATTCGCCAGTGGCGCGGCTGCATCAGGATAGCTATTGGCAAAGGTATATTCCAACCCGGTCGTGTGTCCATAGTCCTCTATTCCCACGGTTGCGTAGTTGTGCCAGACGTCGTCATTTGTGATATCCATGTACTGAAATAGTATCTCTCCGTCGCCCGTCTGGGTGGTGTAGTGTTGCGGGTCGTATAATATGACTTCAAAAGTCTGCAACTCCCCGGGCGTCGGGTTTACCGGATCGTGGACGTGTTGTATCCTCGAATATTCGATTATGAAGCGATGGTTAGTCGCATCATGCCAGTAACTCACATTACCGCTGGAATCAGTGTAGACGGGATCCAGATCGTCCCAGAAGGGTGCGATGAGTAATGGAGGCCCGCCTGCAGCGGGAATTGCCCAGTTATAGATATCAGCAAGCGAAGTAGTGCCCATGGCAATGTATCCATTCGAGGAAATTGAAACATCATTGTACCAGTTGCCATAGTATTTGAAACTGAAGGGTAGAGACATGGTTATGGTTTCGTCATTGTCGAGTATCAGGCTATCACCCGGGCCGCCGTGGTTCGGGTCCACTTCAATCCAGTTGTAGTCAGGTTTCTCGTCATAGCCTACGTCCGTGTCGTCATACGCGAAATAGCCATAGTCATCCGGGCCGAAAGGTTCGCTTGAATCAACAATACCGACCGTTAATCGGAATCCAATGGTATCGACAAGTCCGTTATCCCCAGTTAGGATCATGGAAAAGCGAACGATTGTCCCCGGGGTCAGTTGGGAATTTGCCGAGAGGGTGAAGTGATTCGAGCTGTTGGTTGCCGAATCGCCTATCGGGATATCCGCGAAATAGCCAATCGAGTCGGTCACGGTTACACCGTCATTGTGTGATCCAAGGGTTCCCCAGATATTGTTGCCTACAAGCCCACCGATATTTTCTATGGAGATAACGAAATCACTAGTTTCGGACGGCTCGAGTATTCCATTGGCGTCCAACACTTGATTCCACTGATAGCTGAGGTTGGCATCCTTGACAGTTATCCATATCGTGCCCGCCCATGTGCCCTGATTCGACGTGACAGTCAGGTCAAATTTCAGTATGTTATTGTGTCGGGCATTCGTCGAGACATCGAAGACGAATGGGGCAGCACTTGCTGTGGCTCCAGGACTGATACTTCCGAAGGACTTGAGTGAGTCGGTGACCGTTATCAGGGGATCGCTGGTAGAAATCCGTGCTGATACACTGGTAGCGGTTGTTGAGTTGCCGTAGTTCTTCAATGTTACACCCAGTTGTATTGTCTCGCCGGGGTTGACCTCGCCGTTGTTATTCCCACCCGGGTCACTGATCGTATGACTGTCGTGGTCCACATACACCGCTGAGTTGTTGACGATGCAAAATCCTTGATACGGTTTATGATTCTGCTTGGTGACCGTCACAAAGAGTGTATCTTGCGTCGACGTAGCGAAGTTGAAGTCAACGTAGCCCGATAGGTCAGTGAATGCTACTTCTTTCACTTCACCATCCTTGTACAAGCTGACCATTGCTCCGTCGACTGGCTGGCTTGCGGCATTCGTCACCGTGACTGATAGGAAATTACCTCCAGCAGACATCGATGAATTGTGGGTGACCTGGAACGTATCCGGTACGTCAGTCCACACACTCAAAGAAGGATCACCCAAGAGATTGAATGTATGAAAATAGAATGAACTGCCCGACGATATTGATGTATCACCCGGGAAGTTGGTGTACACCTCCATCTTGCCGCGATACAGTGCAGGTCCTAAATCACTGATGTTCTCATTGGCAAAAGCCCAGTATACGCCGTGGTCAAGACAGTTGTTCCAGCGACTATGCGTCGATGGTGAGGCGGAGCCAAAGAACCCTACCGCGCCCCTGGGGGTCACGGGATTGCCGGCTCTGAGCCATGCTTCACCGAAGCAGGTGCTGTATCCAAAATGCCCGGTAAAACACGTGATGCTGGTTACGATAGGCAGCATCCAGCCGTTACTCAATGCATTGACATCATCATTGCGAAAATCGGGCCAGGGCCAGCCGTCAGGATCTCCTTCACCAGATCGGTAATTGACGAAAATTACGCCTTGATTGATTGAAGTAGAAATCTGTGACGGAGGCATGGGGAAGAACACGGTGTCGACGGTATTGAACCCATGTTCAAGTAATCTCTCCCTTATCCAACGTTTGGTCGGCAGGGGAGTGGTCATGATCCCGACTGGAACGTTTGCACCTACCATGAGGGCACGCTCAAACCAATCTGTGCTCGCCATGTAGGGGTCGGTTTCGTAGCCGATTATTTTTGCGACCATGGTGTTCACTTCGAGTTCTGATGCGGCTGGCAGGCGTCCGATCAGTACTTCAGCGAAGAAGTCATTGTCGGTGATTAGAGTATAGGGATAGTCGGTCAGCGATGGTGTAGAAGAGGCAGCGGGAATATAATTTACGTCACCGATGAGCAGGACATATTCAGGACGCGGTGACCAGGTATTGTACGCATTGGCGATGTAATTCCGTATTTCGGTCGCGCTGCTTCCGGTTTGCGAAAGTCCACGAATCTCTACATGCCAGCCCTTTTTCTCCTTCCATCGTGCAAGCGGGTCTAGTTCGTCAATAAAAGCGTCCGGCGCAATGATTAGGTAGCCAGCCGGTTCGATTTCACCGGTCCGATTATAGTTGAGTACCAGCCCGTCAAACACTTGGGCTAATGATTGAGGCAGTTCAAGTGTCCTTGCATCTTGTGCAATATCTATTGTTATTTCGATTGATTTGACATGGACCTCACCCTTCATATCGACATAGCTAGGATAGATACTGATTGGGTATAGTTTCGTGTTTGCCAGGGTGATTGGCTCGCCGGTTCGTACCAGAGCACTATGGCGGAAATCCGGGTTGGCCGTACCAGCACCTGGTTCAGTCTCAATAACACGGTAGTTGACGGTCGGCTTCTGCTCAGCTATGACAAAACGGGTCATGGGTACGTTTTCACGTTTATTGATCTCAGGGAAATTTACTTCGGCAGTGATTTGGTGCACTGAAGATCGGGTTACTGTGACGCCGTCTTGAGCGTATGCAGTGAAAATAGCCAGTAGCAGACCTATCATTATTCCTCCTCAATAAGGATGACCAGACCCATGTCCTGGTCGGCAACGAAGATCGTATCATTACGGACGCATACGCCATTCGCATATGAGGTCTCGATTTCACCGTAGAATTCCGGGTCGGCAGGTATGCTCACGTCGACCACCTGAAGTCCGCCATCCCCGTCGGCTACATAGGCGAGATTGCCTTTGACATGAACGGCGTTCGCGTACTCTGGTGTATCAAACTGACCTATCACCACGGGATTTTCAATATCACTCACATCGACAATGATGAGGCCACCCCGGCCATCTGCTATATACGCATAGTTGTCAACCGCGTATACATGC
>JASFEK010000153.1:0-4933 GCA_050124875.1 Caldifarciminota bacterium
TACGGCCTCCTGTATCTTCTTTGCCTCGTCACCCGGATCAATGATTATTCCCTTGCTGCCTGACATCAAAACATAGCAATTGTTGTCGAGCCCGCCGACAATGATCCTCTTTATCTCCATATTGTAACAACTAGGTGCGGACCGGGTACTTGTCGTACCGGACCTTGGTCCGTTGTGAATTGATACGTTTCCTTTCCGAGCAGTGTGCTGTCCGAAAACTCACCTGTCATTATAGCCCCCGGGTAACGAAAAGTCAATATTGGGTTGCCGACAAGCGGCCCGCAAC
Organism: Caldifarciminota bacterium; assembly: GCA_050124875.1. GTDB lineage: Bacteria > Hydrothermota > Tepidihabitantia > SM23-42 > SM23-42 > SM23-42. The sequence continues at coordinate 287 of JASFEK010000153.1, forward strand.
TACTGACTCACCTCCTATCCAACGTCGGCCGAAGCGATCCCGTATACATGTTCTTCGTAACTAATACTCGGACCGCGGAACATGCGCAGCGACGGGGTACCCTGCCGAAAACCATGCTGCAGCATGATCTCGACCGCTGCTTTGTTGATCTCCGGCACACCAATGGTGATCATTCTGTCGCCAAACATTGAAACGATGCCCTGCATCATTGTCTTGCACGCCGCCCGGTGTTGTGCAACGAGCGGGCCAATGCCAAGAGTACCGTGTGTCCGCTCACGGACCACGGCATACGCCTCGAGACGCGGCGTGCCGAGACAGAACGTACTGGCCGGGAATTCCGCGGCAAGTCTACTGATCAGTGCCTGGCGTTCGATGCCGGTCTGCCGAAAGTCGAATTCAACCATTGCCGACGGTTCTTCGCAACGGGGAACCGAGCTCGGGGTATGAAACCGGTGCGTTGGCTCGCGTACGAGCCGCAGCGAACGGTACTTCTCCTGGAAACCCATGCGCCGGTACATGGCAACTGCGGGAAGCACGCCATCGAGTTCAATCGTCTTCATGCCCTTGCCGTCCAAATAGTCGATGGCATGCTGCATCAAGGTGGGGCCGATGTTGCGTCCCCGGTGCTGCTTCTCGACAATGATATTGCCCAGGAATGAATATTGGCCATATGATATTGTAGTGGCAATGCCGGCCCTGTCATCTTCGTGCCAGGCAACGAAACATCCCTGCGGGTCCAGCTCGAGCAGACGCCGGAAGTCGCTTTCCTGGTGCCCCCATGATTCTATGTCGGTAAGCGATTTTGCATACGCCAGATCAGCGTATTCCATGGCCGATATCTTGATCATCGCATGCCGCCACTTGCCAGCGCCTCGGCTGCGGTTAGCGCATAAATCGTGGTACACTCAGCCATCCGCTTGACCGATACAAATTCAACCGGGTGATGGGCGCGTTGAATAGACCCCGGACCATACGCGTAGGCGGGAATACCATTCTGCATGTAGTAGCGGATTTCAAGCAGGCCGGGACACATGAGGAATTGCGGCCGCTTACCGCTGACCGCACGGATACTACTAACCAGACTCTGAGCCAGCACCGAGTCGACCGGACACCCGGCCGCCTCTCCTTCCTGGAGAACCCGGGCCGAGATACTCACTCCTTTTTTCCGAAAACTTCTGATCAAATTCATCAACCGTCTCTTTTCCTGATCAAAATTCTCCTCGGGATTGATCCGTCTTTCCACACTGAATGAACACTCGCCGGGCACGACATTGAAGTTCGTGCCGCACCGGCAAACACCGCCCAGCATCAAAACGGAATGTTCGGATTCACCACGCGCAACCGCATATCGGGTGCGTCTTTTCTCGACCGCATACTTCATCTTACGCAGTTCTTTCACCAATTCGTTCATTGCCTCAAACGCATTGATACCCTTTTGCTGCAGGACCACATGGACTGCTCGCCCCTTTACCCCTATCATGAGTGAGAGTGCGCCCCGGCAGGCGTTCCAGATCGCACCACTAGTTGGCTCGGCCATTAACATACCGATACTGTCTTTCTTCTTTATGTACCCTTGCTCAAACAGGTGACGCGTGCCGTGCATTCCACCGGTCTCCTCGTCCGGTACAATTACCAGACAAATGCGACCTGGTATTTCAATACCCATCAGCTGCAAGACACGGACTGCGTAGATCATTACGCTCAAACCCGACTTCATATCGGCCGCGCCCCGGCCGAACAGCCGGTTGTTTCTGACCACCGGCTTGTACTGATGCGCACCAGCGGCCGGAACCACGTCGTAGTGCCCATGAAAATGAACCACCCTGTCTCCTGATCCGTAAGAAGACACAATGCTATAGCGGGGATGACCCGGGACATCGCCTTTGACCTTGATGATCTTGGATCTCAAGGAAAATTGCTCGAGCTTATCCACGATCAATTCAACACACTCCTTATAGTATGTGCCCGGTGGGTTTTCGGTGCGGATCTTGATCAAATCCTTGGTGAATGCAAGCATGTCGCGACGCAAGGCACGAACGTGCCTGCCAATCGTCTTTTTCAATTCAGGGATCTCTGCTCTCTTGCCAGAGATTATTATTGACCGAACCGTATTGTCAGAGATTGCCTTTGAATAGATATTCCTCACCCTGGTGATTATAGGATGAAACCAATTCCCTGTCAATCATCGCGCGCACGATGCGCTTTGTATCCACCAGGGGCCAGTTGAAGAAATGCGCAATCGCCTTCGGTGTCGTTCTGGCCGTTGAATACACGTACTTCTCAACGAGTCGACGTCTGGCTTCTTCGTCATTGAGCATGCGGGCCTTGAGTCTGGTCTTACGCGGTATCCACTTTTCAACTGGTGCCCAGACCCCAAAGCGCCAGCGGCAATTGTCCTGCTCCACCTTGCCGGAACAACAAAGGAGCGACTTTCGCTGCAGCTCGATCAAGGCTCTTGTCAATCTTCTCCTACCCGGCAGAGAAGAAATACCCAGCCCGCTCCGGATCTGATGGGTCATGAGCGGACCCTTGCTCTGAAGCAGATCCATTATCGATTTGCCCGTATTACTCAGCTGCTTTTGCTGGAAAAGAAGATTGTAATCAGGCGTCGGATAGAGCCGGATATAATAGGGCAGCAGTTTGACCGAAAGCAGCGTGTTATGATCACCCAGAATGCGGCCGTAGTACACCCACTTCTTCGTCACCAAAATATGCACGAAATCCCATAACCGCTGGTCAGCCTCGAATCTGCTGCGCAGGTCTTCGGTGTATATGGCTCTGGCCAGACTGGGCAAGTGTTCATTGGTCAGCGGGGACACAAGCCCCAATCGCTCGATGAATTCCCTGGCTTCCTCAACCCTGAAGATCTTGGTATGAGGGTCGAGTAGCCATCTTTTTCGTTTGATGTCTCTTAGATTCAGCCTTCTCATCTTCTACAACCCAGAACTTGTCTGCGCTCAGGGTAATAAGAGCCCCCATGTCAGGCTGACCATGGGGGCTTTGCTCTCCCAGGTGTCGGTCTGTGGATCGCAGGCTTCAACTATACTCAAAGATGAGTATGGCGCAGTTGAAATCTTCTCGCGTTCATTCTTATCATCACGACACCAAATACCCATTAACTAAAACATGAGCCCCACGCCGAAGCGGGCGCGGAAACCCGGTAGGTAGTTCCTTGCGTCGAAGTAGTAATCACGTTGCGCATCCACGTATGATTGCTTCGCTTCACGAGGAGTCACCAGGCCGTCATGGTTGAAGTCGGACTGCGGTGAGTAGCGCGTACTGGAAATCGCGGTTGCTCCGAACTGATCGAGCGACGGCTCTGGATCGCCATGGTCGGTTGGATGTCCGGTTGTCTCGTGCACTTCGGTTATCTGTTCGGTATTGAAGAGGTTCAGGATCATACCCCGGAATACCAGGCTGACCGGCCCCATCTTGAACCGGCGGCTGAAATTCCAGTTCACGTTCCAGTAACTTGGGGCACGTGCAGAGTTCTCATCGCCCAAGCGGTTCCCGCGCAGATCACGTGGCGTGTACGGTGTGCCCGAGTGAATAGAAAAGACGAACGAGTTATTGAAATCCTGGAGCGGGATCAAGAAGAAATCGCTGGGCAGTTCAACATCGAGATTCGCATTCACGATATGCCGTTCGTCGAAATCCAACCAGTAATCGATGACCGGCACCGCGATGTTATACAGATAATGATCCTGGTACCACTCAAACGCACTCGCCGCCGTACCTTTGGCAAACTGCAACGTGTAGCTTAAACCGAATGCCCACATGTTGGACATACGCTTCTGCAGATTGACCTCGAATCCCTTCACGTTGCCGTAATCCACGTTCTGATACTGGAAATACGAGTAAGGAATGGCCACGACTTCGCGCACCTGATTGAGATCGAAGATGTCCTTGAAATAGGCGGTGAAGCCAAACACCACATCTTCGGAAAACTGGTTCTCGATACCCAATTCATAGAGAACCGTTTTCTCCGGCTCGATCAACACATTACCCAGTACCGCGTTACCGCGGCTGATCAGAACCCTGACCACCTGCGTATCGGTCGAGGTATACATGTTACCCAACGCGGGCAGCTGGAAGTATTGCCCGTAGTTGAAGCGCAGCTTCATTCGATCAGTAACCGGCAAAGAGAACCCGAGGCGCGGGGATATCTGGTAAGAGGCCTGTGAGCTGACCAGGTCATCATTCAAGTAATCTTCAGGATTCTCATAGGTCGAGGTTTTGGCATCGAAGTAATCGAAACGCAATCCCAGCCGTGCAACCAGACCCTCAAAATCCATTTTATCCTGAACATATGCCGATACCTTCCAGGGCTCACGGTCATAGTAATCCCAGAACGGGTTTGAGACCCAAGGCAGGTTATTGTCGAAGAACTGCATGTCGTAACGGGTGAGATCAAATCCCGTCTTGAACTCATGCACCTTGCCGACCGAGTGTGTAAGATCAAGGCGTGCCTGAATATCATTATTATTCCAGACCCGCCAGACCCGGAAGTCACCATACGTGTAGAAGAGTCCTTCAACGCCGTAGGGGTTGTGCCGCAGGGCTTCCACATCACGGTCAAAGTACTCCTCGTGATACTGCATGACACTATCGATCAGCACGTCACGCACGGTTATTGTATCACCATTG
>JASFEK010000154.1:0-4917 GCA_050124875.1 Caldifarciminota bacterium
ACTCAATGACTTCGGTTAGTTCTTCTTTCGCCTCATCGACTCCGGCGACATCCTTAAAGGTCACGCTCAACTTGCTCTCCATAAGAACCTTAGCGCGGCTCCGGCCGAAACCGAGGGCACGGTTCTGGCCCGACTGCATCTGTCTGATGAAGAAGATCCAGACACCGATCAACAGCAGCCACGGCAGGATGTTGATCAGTATCCCACCCCAGCCAGACTTCTGCTTGACGGTGACCTGAACATTGTATTTGACGAGTTCGTCAGCGAGCTTCGGGTCCTCGAACGGGATCAGTGTGGTGAATTCGGCAAAGGTTCCTTTCTCTTCGACATTGATCGGTGTTTTCAGCTGACCCTTGATTGACTTCTCGGTTATCACCACTTCGGTTACATTCTTCTGTCGTAACTCCTGTAGAAAGAGCGAGTACGGAATATCCGCGCTCTTGGCACCGCGGTTCGAGAATTGAAATACTACATATATCGGAATCGCTATTATCAATATCCAGACCAAGAGTGTTGTTAGCGTACTCCGCTTCATCGGCGGCTTATTTATCATCTAATACTCCTATGTATTTCAAATTACGGTAGCGGTTATCATAATCTAGACCATAACCGACCACAAAAGCGCTCGGTATCGTGAAACCGACATAAGTCAACGGAACATCGACCACACGCCGGGTCTCTTTGCTGAGCAGTGAACAGACGACCAGACTGCTTGGTCTGCGTGTCTGTAAGTTCTCGAGGATATAACTGACCGTACGGCCGGTATCGATTATGTCCTCAACCAGTATCACGTGCCGATCCTCGATATTGAGTGAAAGGTCATGCGTGATTCTCACGACACCACTCGACTCGGTCCCGTCGTAACTATGGATCGACAGGAAATCAACCTCAACCGCAATCTCGATCTCCCTTAGCAGATCAGCCAGGAACATGAAAGCACCCTTGAGGACGCCGATCAGGATCGGTTTCTTGTCCTTGTATTCCGTATTGATCATGCGCCCGAGTTCGCCAACTTTTCGCCTGATCTCTGCTTCCTCAATCAATACTTCCAAAATCCACCACCAGAAATCTCTTCGTTTTCTCACTCACGAAGCCCCTGAAGGCCCGCGCAACACCGAGGATACACAGTATTCCCTTCTGATCGCACAGCATCAACGCGCGGTCACGGATCCGGGTACTAATACACCGTTCACTGAAAATCTTCTTCACCTTCTTGCGACCGATCTTCGTCTTTATAGTATCTCCATCCTTCCTGCTTCTCACGTACAGAGGTACATCGAGCGCTTCCAAATCAAAAACCTCACGATTGCTACGGCTTTGGCGGGAGTTCCATTTATCCAAGACCCTCAATCTCAACTTATGATCGCCAATAACCGACACACCCACACCGACGCGCACCGCCTTTACCATACTTGCCTTGGGTCTGCGATGCCCGATCACTATTGTTTCACGGTCGCGTAGTGCGTAAAGGCCTTTTGGCAACACTACTCTCTTTCCAGATTGCTTGTTGATTAGACTTAGTATGGCATGATAATGTTTACTTTCGAAACCATCAAGACTTCCCACCGTATCCAATATCGCTTTCATTACAATCCGGTTCACAAGCGACACATTATATCTCACAATTTTGAGCAAGTCAAGCAAAACACAGTCTTTTTCTGTATATACCACCTTGGGGTAGACCTTTTCCACCTGACCCCAGATATACTCATCATCCTGTCTCAGTATTTCGATCTCTCTTCTCACAGCACCGTGAATTTCCGGATTGAGTTTCTGTAATACGGGTAGAACCTTGATTCTCAGTAAGTTTCTACGGTGTGCAAGCGATAAGTTGGTTTTGTCGATTGCATAGGACAATTTTCTTGCCCGCAGGTAGCGCAAAACATCGGATTTCTTCACATTGATCAACGGACGCACGAAAAGTCCGCGTTTTGCCGGGATGGATCTTAGGCCACGCACGCCGCTGCCACGCAGGATATTAAGCAAGAACGTTTCAACAACATCATCCAGATTATGACCGAGCACGATCCTTTGAGCACCTTTTTTTGCGCTATACTGCAGGAGTGCACGGTAGCGGGAAGCCCGTGCCGCAGCTTCCATACCCAGCTTCCTTTGCCGGACATTGATCTTCAAGATCTTAAGGGGTAGGCCGTAGCGCGCCGCATAATCCCTGGCCATCTTCTCCTCGCGAGTCAATGCCCGTGCTGGACGCATTCCGTGATTCACATACACGAGTTCCAATGCAATTCTTGCACCCGTCACTTTGTGCATGACATCTAGTAGACAGACCGAATCCGGCCCTGCCGAGAATGCGATAATTGCCTTTTCTACCTTGTCGAACATATTGTATTGCTCGGCCGTCTCAGTCACGTTCAGGATGACCGACTCGATTATCTTGGTGGACATGATTGATTATACGGATATTGTGCCAACTGACAACCAGTATCTTTTACCCTTGTACCTAGAGTCTTCTTTATATCGGTGGTGTGTATTCAGACTTTCTGCCGAATATCAGTATCAAGTTGGTTCTCGATACGCTTCAACATCTCGAGCAGATCAGCAATCGTGTATAAATGATCGGGCAAATCATTGAGCATGTTCTGAAGTGCATCTTTTGACAATGAGATACCCTTCTTTATCACCCCTATCGTACCTTCTTCTTCTATCTTGGTAAGTTCTTCGTCGAGAAGATCATCAATGAACCCTGAAACCAGGCGGCCCGTCTTCGCCGCGATCAGCGTGTGATACCAAACGAAATCATCAAAATCCGGCTGAGAGGTTTCGGGAATACCGGTCTTCTCCAAGATCTTCACGAGCGCGTTCGCTTCCTTGAAATAACTGTAGGCGAGCCGGTAGATCATATACTCCTCTGGCTTCACCTCAGGGACTTGTTCATCTGACGTCTCCTCGAGATCAATACCCTGTTCCTCGGCCATTTTCCGGATCATCTTTTCTGTCTTGCCGAAAATCTCCTTCAAGTCATCCATGAAGATCTTCGGGTCATAAGGATCCTCACCCTTCCGGTAGTGATCAAGGAGTCGTTCCTGATCATCTTTATGGACGCGGCAATTCTCTTGCCGGTCACATCGATCACATCGATAGTCACAATAGTTGAAAGGTGGCGGTTTATATTGCTCGCTCATGGTCTAGTATACACGATGTTACCGGTGGAGTCAATGTATGGGAAGACCATCATCTGTTACCGGTTGTAAGAAACATGAACTTATGATATGTTTAATGCTCTGGTCAAGACCGTGCTATCGTGGGATCCAATCGGGGTATTCACGGTGCAGGAACGCCAACGCGTTTCTCGCCATATTATCATCCTGCAGCTTCTCCTTGAACAGCTTGTGAGTGCGGTATATCGCCTTGGGCCGTACCGCACCCTGGTGGTATACATGGATGTATACACCGTACAACTTCACCGCAAGATCATACTTGCCGATCCCTTCGTAAAAACCCGCTAGTGTGTACAGATTCCTTTCTGAGAGACCCTTGATCCACCTCTTCTCATCCACCTCTTCATAGATTGCGGTAATTATCTCATCGTTCTTCTTTCTCAGTGCCAATTCTAACGCCCTATTATACATGGTCAGCGCATCATCATGGTTTCCTTGTTCAAAATGCAGCCGGGCAAGGATCAACGCAGCATCACAATTGTGAGGTTCTTCTTGCATGGCCTGATGCAAGAAAGGGATCGCGGCTGCGGTATTGCCGTCATCCAAGAGCCGGTTGGCATCTTTCATGCTGGCGGACACCTTCAGTTTTTCGAAACTATCCTCAACCATAGGCTCGATGTATTTCTTTTCAATTCCAAAAAACTTAAGAGAAACACCCATCACGGCGCCAAAAGCAAAGCCACCGATATGTGCCCAGTATGCGGTCCCGGTCTCCATACCCCAGCTTGCGTTAATGATCTGCAGCAAGAACCAGATCGGCAATGCAATACCCGCGTATATGGAAAAAACACCAACAAGGGGTCTGAAAAAGAACCAGAAGAAATAGGCGAACCGTATCTTTGTCTTGTAGCGCCGGATCATGAAAGCACCCATGACGCCTGCGATCGCCCCTGATGCGCCGATCAGGGGCACGGTGCTCTTCGGGAATGCCGCTGCATGGAATATGCCCGCAACCAAACCAGCAACAAAATACAATCCAAGGAACACCTTCCAGCTCCAGTCATCCTCGATATTGCATCCCACAAGCCATAGGAAAAGCATATTGAACAGCAAATGGAAGAAATTACCGTGGATGAACATGGAAGAAAGAAGCTTGAGAAGATTGAATCTGTTAGGTTTGAATCCGAAACTCTCAAATACGAGATGCTTGCTCTTTTCCTTATAATGCTGATAGAGGTTATTCCATTGCCGGAAATCCTCACTGCCTACTGGGATGATTTCGCCAGCCAGAATACGCTCGCGCACCTTGTCGTAATCCATCTCCTGGAGCAAACCGGGGTCCATCTCTACGAACCGGTATGTGTAGTGTATCTCGATCTCCAGCATTCGCTCGTGCAACTGCTGTAATTCGCCCATCTGCCCACTCAAAACCATGCTGGTAATTATCCAGATGATCGAATTGACGACGATCAAGCCAATCGTCACATAGGGGAGCCGCCTCACTCCCTCTTCGCTGCCAACGGGTATAAGGAAAAACATCAAAGCAAATATAATAGAAATTGCCAAATTTGTCAACAAAAATCTTCATTTTTCGACATGAACAGGGACAAGCATGCACTTCTCGTCCTTCTGGCAAAAGTCTACAAAACCAACCTGCTATAATTTGTAGACTTTTACCTAATCATCATCTATCTGATATCGATCTGACAATGGAAAGTGTGAAAGTACCTACTTGTCCCCTTCCTGTATTTCTTATGGCTTGGAGGTTGTATACAATATTTGCGATGTTCTAAGCAAC
>JASFEK010000155.1:0-4910 GCA_050124875.1 Caldifarciminota bacterium
AGTGAAATTCAAGCAAAATGATAAAAATGTTCTGCCTGTCCCCGTTTATTGGACGCTCAAGAGCGAGAGTAGGTTGAGTCCCGCGAATGCCAGGATGGTAAAACCGGCGAGCGTGAGCAGCGCGATCAATTTGCCGTAGTCCTGAGCCTTCAACGACCCCAGCAGTACTGGTTCTCTTGAGAGATAAGCGCTGGCTGCGTACAGCTCTTCGCCCATGAGCGTATAGTCACAGGCAGTGACGAAAAACGGCAGCTGGAGCACCGAATCCGTGCCCGCGATCTGAAAGGCACCGGTCTGGGCGCCGGTTTCGGCCATGATCAACGATTCGGCCCAGAATTTGCCGATGAAGAAGTTCGTGGCCGGCCTCTCGCGTATCATGATGCCGTTGACCGCCGCGGCAAAGCCGAACTGAGCTTCGGTTACGTAGCGCACATAATCTTCCTTGAATTTCTCGGGTCGTCCCTCGCTGATAAACGATTCCTTGACTACTTCCTTGGATACGGTGTATACCACAGACCACGTATTGGGCACGATCAATTCGGTGTCGTACGTCGCGATCTTCCTGGCGACTTCGCCCAAGATATTCATCGAAGCGATCGTTGCGGTCCAGTCGATATCACCCAGTCCAGGGACATAGAGTATGGGTCTGCCCATCTCCGTGGCGCGGCCTACTGCTTCCTCGACTGCGGCGAGCCCGGCGATTTGACGTATGTATAGATTTTTGCCGGTTCTTGCCTGGACGACAAAGTAGACGAGCAGCATGACGAAGATGATCAGCGCGACCAATACGTTTATTCTCCCGGTGTGGAAAACTTGAGGGTATGAATGTGCTGCATCACTTGGCAGCGAACGATAGAGTACGTTGTTGCTCACCGCGGCAACAACGTAGGTGTAGACATTGCCGTCCGTAGCTTCATCATCTTCAAAAGAACTGACGCCAGGCGCTGTAGACCCGATACGCTCAAAGAGCGTGTCGCCCTCTTCCTTTCTCAGCACGACGTATCCGTCTAATGTCTGATCATCAGGCGACAGGGTCCATGAGATCAGTATGGCCGAACCTGCGTCGTTCGGTTTGTCCAAAGCGGTAATGTCTGAAGGAGCCGTAAAACTTAGGAGCGCGAGCAGGAAGACCATTGCCTACTATACGCGGGAAATACCCGATGTCAACTAAACAAGACACCGAGATAGCGAGAAAAAGAGACAAGGAGATGAAAAAGATATTTCGAATTTCGGATTGCGAATTTCGAAAACTTCGTTAGGATATCAGAACATCCGGAGATCAGCGGGCAGAGTATCAGTGTACCAGGACACCAGGAAGAGAGGAATTGCGAATTTCGGATTGCTAATTTCGAAAACTTCGTTAGGATATCAGAACATCAGGAGATCAGTGGCAGAGTATCAGTGTACCAGGACACCAGGAAGAGAGGAATTGCGAATTTCGGATTTGGAAATGCGGAAAACAACATAAGGGTATCAGCATACCAGGTCAATCACCAATCAGTTGACTTTGGCGTACATCCGTCTATAATACAGCTATGAAAATATTGGTTACCAGTGCCTTGCCGTACGCTAATGGTGACATACATCTGGGTCATCTGGCCGGTGCCTATTTGCCGGCTGACATCTACGTGCGTTACCAGCGGCTCAAGAAGCGCGATGTCGCATACATATGCGGTACGGACGAGCACGGTGTTCCGGTAACGATCAGCGCCGAGAAACAGAATAAGACGCCGCGCGAAATAGTGGATCAGTACTACAAATCGATCGGCCAATCGTTCAAGAATTTCGGCATGACATTTGACAACTTTTCCCGTACTTCACTGCCCCTTCATCACGAACTGGCCCAGGATTTCTTTACAAAGATTTACAATAAGGGATTGATCTACCCGCGTGAGGTGGAGCAGTTCTTGTGCAAGCGGTGCAAGCGTTTCCTGCCTGACCGTTATATCGTCGGAACGTGCCCGAAATGTGGTAGTGAAGGCGCGCGCGGCGATCAGTGCGAGGCATGTGGGCATTGGTTAGAACCTTTTGAATTGATCGAGCCGAAATGTCTGGTTTGCGGCGAAACCCCTGAGAAGACCAGAACCAAGCACTGGTATTTCAAGCTTTCTGAATTTCAGACGAAGTTGAGTGACTGGATTGCCGGGAAGAAGGGTTGGAAAGATACGGTATTGAGCTTTGTCCAGGGTTGGCTGCGCGAAGGACTGAAGGACCGGCCGATCACTAGAGACCTTTCCTGGGGTGTTCCGGTGCCGCTTGAGGATGCCAAGGGCAAGGTATTGTACGTGTGGTTTGATGCGCCCATAGGCTATATCTCCTCAACCATCGAGTGGGCCAAAAAGCAGGGTAAGCCCGATCTCTGGAAAGACTATTGGCTGGACCAGAAAACGCAGCTGGTACATTTCATCGGCAAGGATAATATCGTTTTTCATGCCTTGATCTGGCCCGCTATGCTCATGGCCTATGGAGATTATGTGCTGCCGGCCGACATACCGGCAAATCAATTCCTCAACCTGGAAGGCGGCAAGTTTTCGACATCAAAGAATTATGCAATATGGTTGCCTGATTATCTGAAGGAGTTCAAGGCCGATTCATTGCGTTATGCGCTGACCCGTAATGCGCCTGAGGCTCGTGATACTGATTTCACCTGGCGTGACTTCCAGGTTTGGCACAATAACGAGCTGGCTGATATCCTGGGTAATTTTATCAATCGGACGGTTACCTTTATTAAGAGATATTATAATTCCACGCTGCCGAAACCCAAGGCGTTTAGTGAGCGGGATAATGCTGTGCTCGATCTGCTGAGTAAGGCACCGGGTAAGGTTGGCGAGAAGATCGAAAATTTCGAATTCAAGGGCGGACTGCAAGAGGTCATGAAAATAGCCCAGGAGGCTAATCGCTATTTTGATCATGAAGAGCCTTGGTCGACCCGGAAAAAAGACCCGGCCGCGTGCGATAAGACCATGCACGTTTGCATGAATATCGTGACCGCACTTTCCGTTTTGACCGAACCCTTTCTGCCGTTCAGTGCGCAGCGGATAAAGGAGATGATACAATTCATTCCCCAGGGTTGGGATGATGTAGCGAAACCAGCGTTGGCGCCGGCAATCGGAGAGCCAAGAATCCTATTTGATAAGATCAGCGAGGATGTCATCAAGGTACAGGTTCAGAAGCTGAAGGAGGAAAAGATCGACATAGATTACTTCTCAAAGGTATCGCTCAAGACCGCAAAGGTCGTGGCGGCTGAGTGCGTCGAGGGCAGTAACAATCTGATCAAATGTCAGGTTGAGATCGGTGACACGAAAAAGCAGATCGTGGCCGGTGTGGGCAAGTATTACAGGCCCGAGGACATGATCGGCAAGGTGATCGTAGTCGTCGACAACCTTGCGCCCGCGAAGATAAGGGGCGTAGTATCAGAAGGCATGCTCTTGGCTGCCGTGAGTGATAAGGGTATTGTGTTGATAACCGCCGACGGGTCCGTGGAGTCGGGTACGCCGGTGCGCTAGAAGTTACGCATTTCCCCTCAAGATATGTATTCATGTTCTATTCAGTGAGCGATGGTCGATACACATTGTCATATCGTTGATCCGCAGTTTGCCAGCGACCTCAAGGAGGTATTGCAGCGAGCCAAGGATGCAGGGCTCGACAGGATTGTCAACGCGGGCTATGATGTGGCGACTAGTGAGCGGGCCGTCGCGATGGCATACGAGCAGCCGTGGCTGTTGCCGGCCGTCGGTATTCATCCAAACGAAGCGGCGGATCAATCCATCAAGGAGATGGGCAAGATCAAGGCGATCCTTGAAAAAGAAAAGGTGATCGCGGTTGGAGAGACTGGTCTTGATTACTACCGCGACTTCTCTCCTCGAGAAGCACAAAAGGAGTTGTTTCACATGCACATTGATTTGGCCCGCGAAAGGCATTTGCCGCTGTTGATCCATACCCGGAACTCGGTGGAACAGGCATTATCCGTGCTTGCCGCAGAAGACTATCATCAAGGTGTTTTTCACTGCTATAGCGGAACCTGGGAAAATGCCAAAGAGATCATCGAAATGGGCTATTATATCAGTTTTGCCGGTGTTTTGACTTTTTCCCGACAGGCGCGAGAGGTCATACAGAAGGTGCCTCTGGACCGCTTGTTGTTGGAAACCGATGCACCCTTTCTAGCGCCGCAGGGGCATCGCGGCAAGCGCAATGAACCCGCATTCATTACTGAAACCCTCTATTGCGCGGCGAATATCCTCGATCTGACACCAGGGAAACTCGAGGCCATTCTTGATCAAAATGCGCGGCGTCTATTCGCGTTTGATTGACACGATGCGGACCAAACGCCGGGTCCTCGGCCAGCACTTTCTGAATAGTACTACATTCGCCGAACGGATCGCACAGGCCGCAGAGGTCAAGAATCAGGTTGTACTGGAAATAGGTTCGGGTAAGGGAATTCTGACGAAACAGCTGGCGCAGCGGGCCTGTAAGGTCATTGCGGTGGAGATCGATGCCCGGTTGGCGGATCATCTGCGAAAATTGAATTTGCCCGGAGTTCAGGTTCTCAATACTGATTTTCTTAAGATCAACCTGCGGGATTGGAACAAAGTAGCGGTGGTCGGGAACATACCCTACAGTATCACATCAACCATCATTCGGAGATTGGCCGAGAATAGGGAATACATAGAACATGCAGTACTCACCATGCAGAAGGAGTATGCCGCCAAGATGATGGCCGCCGTGGGTAGATCAGAGTATGGGTATACCTCTATATACGCAAATCACTACTTCGAGGTTCGAAAGGAATTTAATATCCCTCCCCGGTTCTTTTCACCCAGTCCGAAGGTGAGTTCAGTCGTTATAACCCTTAGCCCAAGAGCGCCCAAGTATGATGCTGCCTATGAGGCAAGGTTCTTTGAATTCGTGGC
>JASFEK010000156.1:0-4900 GCA_050124875.1 Caldifarciminota bacterium
CACACGCCTCGGCATGCCCAATATAAGGGAACAGGTAAGAATATACAAGCAGGCCATTACTATGCATCCAGATGCAATCGTGATGGAGTGCATGGCATTAAGGCCTGACCTACAGTATTCTGAAGCCGTGCACATCGTTAAGCCGAACACGGTCGTCATCACCAATCTACGCTCTGACCACCTCGACGTCATGGGACCAACGGTCAAGGATATTGCCAAGCACTTCTTGAATGCACTGCCCAAAAACGCAACATTATTCCTCGGTGACGACGATATAATCAAGGATAGCGAGAACATACTACAGAGGAAAAACGCAGAAGTTCATATTTCAGATACAGAAAGGTTGCCCGACCACATAATAACCGATTTCCATTACATTGAACACAAGGCAAACGTAGCCCTGGCTCTTGATGTCTGCAAGCATTTTAATGTCGACGAAAACGATGCGCTACAAGCCATGCGTAAGGCAACACCTGACCCAGGTGTCCTGAGGAAACATACACTCATGGCAGCGGGTAAGGAAACTACCTTGATCAACGCCATGGCGGCCAACGACCCGGACTCGACCTACCTGATATGGCAGATGGTCGACAAGGAATACACAGAAATCAATATCATGATAAATTGCCGTGATGACCGGATCGACCGGTCGTTTCAAATGGCAAAGCTACTCAGAGAACGTCTCCAGGCCGACCACTATATCCTGACCGGCAGTGGCACGGAAATACTCGCACGGCAGCTTCACAAGACATTCAAGAGTGAACAGATACTCGATGCTGGCGGTAAGGATCCAGCCGATGCAGTGGAAGCGATAACGGATTTCATAGCCAACAAGAGCCTCATCTTCGCCATGGGAAACACGGTCGGCTATGGTGCTGAACTAATAGAACATTTCTTACTTAACGAAAGGACCTGATGATACTGATTGAATCAGTTGGTATCGGCATGTTCCTCAGTCTCATATTAACCGAGACAATCGGGTTGGCGGCCGGCGGTATTGTCGTGCCCGGGTATATCGCGCTGGTGTTACACCACCCAGTACAGGTCGTGGCTACTGTACTCGCCGGTTTGATAACCTATTTGATAATAAAAATCCTATCCAGACATATCATAATCTACGGGCGACGGTTATTGATCATATCAATACTGATAGGCTACCTGATCGCCTACCTGACCCGTATCTCGCCGATCTTGAATTTCAATGCGCTCAGCTTGAACATTCAAACCGTAGGCTTCGTGATCCCTGGGTTGATCGCGTACTGGATTGCACGCCAGGGAGTAATTCCCACGCTCTCGGCGATGATAATCGTGTCGAGTCTGGTACGGCTGATAATAATCATCGTTCACAACGGAGTGGTGCTGCCATGAAGAAGCGCGAAGGTAAAATCTCAATTCTATCTCTGCTTATTGTGACCAGTATTACAATACTGCTGATGATCATTGAACTCAATTCCAAAACCAGGGTCGAAGCAAGATACTACGATGAAAAGCTGGCGGCGGCAGAGACTGCTCAGCGCGCGTTTCGCGCCGTGAGGAATCACGTCTTCAACCTAGGCATAACGATCGATCGCATCAATGATCCCAATGAAACTGGCATCATTGGCATCCAGTATTCTCCGATCACAACTGAGCGTGGCGACCTTGAAGCAAAACTGACATCGACTAACCCGAACTACGCTGCGCTGATCGTCGAACTGATCAAGGATGCAGGCGTAGAAAACAATGACCTTGTCGCAGTATCACAATCAGGTTCATATCCAGGCCTCAACATCAACACCCTGAGCGCGCTTGAAGTTCTCGGACTTCAGCCGGTGATCATTACTTCGGTCAGTTCATCGATGTGGGGTGCCAATTACCCCCAACTCACTTACCTCGACATGGAGAGTATGCTCATTGACAGAGGCATCTTCAATTCAAAAACGCGTGCGGCGTCACTGGGTGGCGAAGACGACCTAGGACGCGGCCTTAGCCCGGCGGGTCGTGAGATTATTGTGCAAGCCACCCTGAGGAATAATATCCCGCTCCTTAATGCGGTGAACCTGGATGAAATGATCGAAAGAAAAATGGCCGAATACGAAGCTGCCGGTAAGATCAAGCTCTTCATTAATGTCGGCGAAACAACGACTGCCCTAGCCGGAGCCGAGGCCCCAGTGGGCCGCTTGCGTCCGCGCGCAATACGAACCGGCAAGGGCTTGGTTGCACGATTTTCAAGCATGGGCTTACCAGTGATCAATCTCCTGGACATCGACGGGTTGGCTAGGGCTCACGGTTTGGCGAGCGCGCCCATTCCGTTACCCAATCCAGGAGAAGGCCGTCTGTATTACGAGTACAAGTACTCGGTGACTTTTGCGGTAATCGCAACAGTAATCCTTGTCATAATATTGTTCATACTTCTACGGTTTGACATCGATTACTATCTTAAAAGGAGAAAAAATGGTTAGTTTCTTAATGGCACTTTGCCTTGTCTCACAATTACAGGACATTGAACCGTATAAGAAATGGGAAGTTGAAATCATTACCAAGAAGACCGACGAGTACCTGCTTCTGACCAAGAACGAGCCGCTCACCTTTTCGGTCGAGGGACCAACCTACTTGAGGGTGTACACGCGTATCGTATGGCCAAAGAATAACATGGACAGCGAGATCTACAAGGTAATCCTACAAGAGAATGCGATCGATGAAAACATAATAACCCTGGAATCCGAAGAATCGAGAGTAACGAGGGATAAGAAAGGCCGCTCCTTGAGCAAGTGGCGCTCGTTCTACATCGAAGTGCCTGAGGGACTGAATCGCTATAGAATCACTCACTGGTCTTCCCCACAGGACACGATCCTGGTGAAATTCGCCTATGAATCACCCAAACGCTGGCAGGAAATATCAGCCACAGAATACAGTGCGATCATCGAAGCCATTGAGGAAGAGAGAATAATCAAATACTACGAATTAGGACAAGGTGAATCTATCACCTTGCGCGTCAAGGGTCCGCAGCGGTTACGCGTGATTGCGAGACTCAACTACGATGAGAAGATGATCGGCGACCAGAACTACACGATCATGGTCGAAGATCAGGGTAATTCCAAACAATTCCCGCTCAAATGCTACAAGTCACAGATGATTACCTATAAGGACCGCAAGAACGTGGTGCCATCTAATGCTCGCAGTTTCCACGTAAACATGAAAGAGGGCACTCGTTCACTAAAATTCAAGCTGGCGGGCACCGTGGCCGAGAGTGCTGCCTTGAGATTCTTGATCGAGGAAAGATGATCATTCTCTTGCTGATTACATTCTGGGATTACTCGTATAATCTCGATGTCGGTTTCAGCTATGATAACAATGTCTACGCATACTCACAACCTTACATCGACGATTTCCAGAACAGCGTACGCCCTTACCGTTTTCCTTTCGAGGCATACGATGATCTGATGACCTCGGTGGATTTTGACATATTGGTGCGCAACAAGTTCTTTGGAAAACGCACAACAACATTCAGTCTCGGTCTCGACACAGAAAACTTTCTGATCAACAATCAGAAGAACTACCAGAGATACACTTTTGGATTACGGCAGTCATTCGGCAAGTATGCGGTAAAGGTATCCTACCGTGTAATCCCAAGCTATCTGATCAGGTATTACCGGAACCCAGGTGGTGTGAGCACTGATTACTTGGGTTGTGAGGCTACATATCACACAGTATCTGGTAAGGTATCATTCGCGACCCTGGAGAATATCACCCTGAGTGCTGCTTATAGTCACCGGTGGGATAACTACATCGAGGAATTCAATCGGTACGATGCCAGAGGCCACGTCATAAGCTTTGGGCTGGAAAAGAAACTCAGAAAATACCTGGATTTCAGATTTGGATACACGTATCGGACTTCAGACAATGACTCGGCTGATGTAGTAACGTTGAGTATCGAACCCACGCCGGATGGTTCGTTCTATCAGCATGCCTTGAATGGATATCTGGAACTGCAAAAGGTGATATTCGTGCCGGCAGTATTCAAGATATCCTATGGTTATACTTACCGTAACTACACCGCATCTTCTCCAGAGGATTCGCTGCATTTCGGCCGTCAGGACAATAGGCACCGGGGCATGATAAGTGTTCATGCCCGCATCTTCACCGGTGCCTGGCTCAAGTTGTACGGCATGCGCCAATGGAGGAACACCAGCTCTGAGGTACTTGCCGACATTGACGACATAAAGGATTACGTCAAATATCGAGCCGGCGCGGGACTGGAATTCTATTACTAGGGGGCTATGTGAAACTTCTGAAATACCCGTTGATATTTTTAATGTTTCTGTCATTTTGTGGCCGGCCCGAAGTCACTGATACGGGCGTGACATTCACGATCATCGGTGAATGCCCACTGCCCGGATATGCCAAGAAGATCGAGTTGGTCGACAACCTGGCATACGTGGCCGACGGCCAGGGTGGGCTGCAAATCGTCGATATAAGCAATCCAGAGTCGACATACGTTGTTGGACAATACGTCGCAGACCGTAATATTAGCGGCGTCGCAGTGAGAGACACCTTTGCCTACGTTGCCCTGGCATCGTCAACCAGCGGCGGACTGGTCGTACTGAATATTGCCGACCCGTCAAATCCCGTTCTCGTTGGACAAGACCCAACAATCTACGCTTATGATGTAGTTGCTCCGGCCGACGATACGATATATGTCTATGTTGCCGCGCGTTACTGGTTCCACGTCGAAGACATTTATACGTTTCCCCAATATCCTCAATACGCGAGAAGATTCTCTACACCCGGCAATATCAGAGCAGTACACATGGCCGACACAATCGCCTATCTCGCCTGTGAGCAAATGGGTTTGCAGATCATAAACCTCGCGATAACGGTCGACAGCCTGGCATTAGTCGGCTGGGCTGACACACCGTCC
>JASFEK010000157.1:0-4864 GCA_050124875.1 Caldifarciminota bacterium
CCTGAAATCGATCAGGTCAATGAATGCGCTCCAGGCAGCGACCTTCGTCTTTGTCATCACCGCCTTTGTGCTGGGCGCTTACTACACATTCTTCAGGGTTTTCAGTTATCTCGTAACCGTTGAGGTAATCGGTCCGATACTGTTGGATAGAGTGATCGAAATGGCCTTGTTCGTCTTCTTCATCATGCTCCTATTCAGTAACATCATTACTTCGTTCTCGACCTTCTACAACAGCCGAGAACTTGATCTTCTGTTTTCCCTTCCGGTACGGCCCACATCCATTTACCTTGCTAAGTTCTTCGAGAACTGCATCTATGCATCATGGGCAACGCTGGTTGTTGCATGGCCGCTGATCATAGCCTACGGCGTGACGACCAACGTTCCCATCGGCTATTACCCGGTTTCCATTATCAGCATTCTAGTCTATCTCATTATCCCGGCCGCGCTTGCGTCATCCCTCATCGCACTCATACTCCGGATATTCCCCAAGCTCGGGGCACGCGAGGTGATAATCATCTCCATCGTCCTGATCATGGGTCTGACCTATTCGTACATAAGGATCAGCAATCCTGGTTTGCTCAAGATATTCGAAACCGAGAACGAACAAGCGTTACTCCAGTTTGCCGCCCAACTCACCGCGGTCGGCGGCGTCTACGTGCCATCGACATGGCTCAGTAATATCTTGAAAGGCTTCACGGGCAGTCAAACGCACTTGATATTCAACTTCTCACTACTGTCTTGTGTCAGCCTCAGCATGGTTATCCTCACCTACTTCGTCGCCAACACATGCTACGTACGTGCCTGGCTATCAACCGGAGAACATGACAGCAAGGCACGCAAGCACAGATCCCTGCTGCAGCACCCCAGGCGCAATGCGACGACTACAATATTCCTCAAGGACCTACTCATGTTCGTCCGTGAGCCAACCCAGTGGGTGCAACTCTCTGTTTTCCTAATCCTACTTGTCGTGTACATAATATCGCTGCGACGGACACCCGTATACTTCGTCTTCCCGCTCTGGCGTACGGTCGTTGCCTTCGCCAACTTTGCCTACATCAGTTTTGTCCTCGCTACCCTAGGCGTGCGTTTTATCTTTCCCAGCATCAGCCTCGAGCGCGCCGGCATATGGCTTATCGGCTCCTCGCCAATGCCATTCAGAAGAATTCTCCTGATCAAATATGTTTTCAACCTCATTACCGCTGTGTTGATCATCGAGTTCTTGATAGTATTCGCAAACCTCTTCATCAACCTTGATCGACGCTTATACCTGATAATGCCTGCGATCGGGCTGTTTGTGGCCGCGGCATTAGTATCGATCAACCTGGGACTGGGTAGCAGATTCCCTCAGTTCAACGAAGACAATCCGTCGAGAATCGCCGCGGGCAGCGGTGGAATCATATCCGCCCTCGTCAGCATAGCCTATGTAGGAATTTCAATACTATTGCTCGCAACACCTGCTTACAACTATCTGTCCAACACCTTCTTGAATCGCCCGATCGACTACTATCTGGTCTATGCAGGCTTTGCATTGTTTTTCTTGGTCAACCTGGCGGCGATCGTGGTGCCCCTGAGGCTCGGTATCAGAACCCTGGAGCGCCGTGATTTCTAAGAATATCGTAAACCGTATTCGTGGTTCGTATTTGTGATGTCATTTACTAAGAAACAACCCGCTGGTTACTTGGGTTTTTTCAACGGGAACATCTTCTTGATCTTTTTTACTACGTCATCAACCTGACCCTTGGGCGTGGAAGCGCCCGCCGTAATACCAACACTCTTTGCCCCCTTGAACCAGGCGCGCTTTATCTCACTGTCTGATTCAATGTGATAGGAGCGCCTTAATTTCTTACAGGTCTGGTACAACCTTGTAGTATTAGCGCTATTCTTGCCGCCCACGACGATCATGATATCCGCCTTCTTTGCCAAGCGCTTTGCTTCGTTGATCCGCAATGCGGTCTCCCGGCATATGGTGTTGTAGATCTTCATCTCAATGACGTCGGACATCAGATCACTGACCGCTTCATTGAACCGGACTTGGTTCAGAGTGGTCTGGGGTACGACACCAATCTTCTTCTTTCCTATTTTGTGGCCATCCTTGTATATTGTAGCATGATTGCCGCCGTAACCCATCAGACCCTTCACCTCGGGATGGTCCTTTTCGCCCACGATCACGACGTAGTAACCATCGTTGATCAACCGCTGGACATGATGCTGCGCACGCCGCACCCTCGGACATGTAGCATCTATTATCTCGCAATTCTTTGATCGGAGTTTCTTGAGAACATCCGGCGCCACGCCATGCGAGCGGATGATCACCGCTTCCTTGTTCTTGACACCGCTCATTTTTTCCACCGGCCTTATGCCCCTGGACCTCAAATCCTCAACCGCAAGGTGATTGTGTATTAACGGCCCCAGCGTATACACACCATCTCCTTTTTTTGATGCCTCAAGCGCTATCTTGATCGCCCTTTTCACGCCAAAGCAAAACCCACCGTGTCGGGCCCGGTATATCTTCATTTCAACCTCAGAATCTCATCGCGCACACGTGTGGTAAAACGTGCAAAATCCTCGCGCGTCTTCTCATATCCATGCGGCGAAATCACCTTACCGAACCTTATCTTCAGCTTATTGATCCTGAGCATTAACGAGACAAAACGTTTATTGGAATTCGCAATATAGACGGGGACTACCGGTACTCCGAAGTTGATCGCCAGATAGCCAACCCCTTGATGGAATGGAAGAATCTTCTTCTTGCGCGATCGCGTGCCTTCGGGAAAGATCACCACCGCGTTTCCGGCACGAAACAGTCTTATCGCTTTTCTGATTCCAAACATACCCTCTAATGACAGTGCATTGTATGCGGTGATAAGCCGTGCAAAAGCCTTTGATCCTTTGAAAAGGCCGGCCTTAGCCAGGAAATAGATTTCACGACATGCCGCCACCCCGACTGCGGGCGGGTCTAAGAAGGACACGTGATTCGAGGCCAGTATGAGAGCGCCCCTTCGTGGCACACGCCCTTCAATCTCAATGCCTGTTAACATCCTCATCAAAGGGTACATGAGCACCCAGGACAGGAACCATTTGACGCCCATACTATCGAATTATACGGGAAATGCCCGTCATTGCAAGACTTTTCTGACCGGATCATCACCGCAGCACGAAGGGCGGTCCATACGGACTTTCATGGAGCCGGCAATACTAATAGCAGTCAAGGGTTGACATCTCGGCTTTTTCAGTTATCATTTAAGGTTATTCAAAGCGAGCGTATATTCCAATTGAAAGTAACTAGATGAAAGGAGGTGATTGCCAGCGACGACTACTCTGTTTCAGGCTCTTGGGATGGAGCCTGATCAACAAACCAATATCCCATAATCGATAGGAGAGTGTAATGAAGAAAACAATAATCATATGCTTGGCTTTAGTCCCCATGCTTTTTGCTAGTCAGAGGATTGAACGAGCCGATGCTGATGTCACACCTCTGCTCAGAACAACAGCAGAGCGAATAATCGGCACGAGTCCTATGCCTGATCAATCAACCCAAGTGCAAAAAGCACGCGCGACGAGTCGACAGGAAGATACCCTCTATTATGATAACCTGACCAATGTTAATTCCATTGGTATGAATACTACTGGTTATCATTGGGGAGCAGCGGTCAGGTTCACGCCGACCGAGCTTGGCCCCTATGCAGGGTACAATCTGATTGCGGTGGTTACAAACCGTGGTAACTACACGACGACCAATGACTCGATCGTAGTGTACGGTGAGCTCTCAGACACCTTGCCTGGCGCGGTGCTGAGTGGCAATGCTTGGTCACCGACCGCAGGTGCCTGGAACCGATTCGATCTTCCGGCCCCGGTGCCAATCAGCGGAACAGAAGACATCTGGATCGCTGACCATCACACAGAAAGTCCTGGTGGATTTCCTTCGGGCTGCGGACCCGGACCCTATGTCGCGGGTAAGGGCGACTGGGTATGCGATTCCGGTGCCTGGTATGAGTTAGGCCCTCTCGGCCTCAACTACAACTGGAACATCTGGGCGATCGTTGAGCCATCTGGTGGTGGCAGCACGGGCGGACCCGATGATTTCGGCTACACATGGATCGACTCAGAAGCACCAGGTGGTCCTACGTTCAACTGGATCGACATTTCGGGAACCGGTACGGCCACGAACGCTGGTGACGATGATGAAATCTGGCCGATTCCCTTCCCGGGTTTCACGTTCTACGGCATGACCTTTGATACTATAGGTATCAGTTCCAACGGTGCCGTTTACTTCGAAGACCTGTCATATTGGCCACTCTCGAATTACCAGCTACCCTATGGCAACTACACGAATCAGTTCATCGCCCTATACTGGGACGACCTGAACCCAGCAAGCGTGAACTCCGATGATATTTACTGGGAAGTAATCGGTAACCAACTCGTCATTCAATGGAACAATGTCGTACATTATGGCACCTCTGACACGTTGATGATGGAACTCATCCTTGACCGAAGCAACGGTAACATACTCATGCAGTATATGGATGCCAGTTCTGAAGCCGGCAGCGGCGCGACAGTTGGTATTCAAGGCGATACAACCGTCACTCCTGCCTGGTACCTGGAATTTCTATATAACTCTGCCGACCTGCAGGACAACTATGCGATTCTCTTCGCACCACCTGGCGGTGGTGGCTCTGTTTCTTGGGATTTCGAAGATGGATTGCAGGGTTGGACGCATACCAATGGACAGCCCTTCCCGGCGGGTTGGGATGTTGAGGCTTCGGGTTTGCATTCGGCGCAGACGCCGCCTGATGCGGGTGATTCCACGATGTGGATCGATTCTGATGCCGCGGGTTCGGGTGCCGGCTTGCTTGCGGATACGGCC
>JASFEK010000158.1:0-4806 GCA_050124875.1 Caldifarciminota bacterium
TTTGGCAAAGGCATCACGCAATGCCATTTGCGCAGCGACCTTGAAATCCAGGTCTGATGAATCCGTTGGATGATGCTGCCCATCGACGATCGTCACCATGAGATCGATAACCGGGTATCCAAAGTATACGCCCACCTCAGCCTGTTCCTTTATTCCCTGTTCGATCGCCGGAACGAACTGCCGCGGAATGGCGCCTTCCTTCAGCTTGTTCTGTATCGTGATGCCGCTACCCCGCGCCGAGGGTTCGATCTGCATCTTAACCACTCCGTAGTGTCCCCGGCCACCGGTTTGCTTGATGAACCGTCCCTCAACACTGACCGGCTCGGTTATCGTCTCGCGATATGACACCTGCGGTTTACTCACGTGGCACTCAACTCCAAATTCCCGCTTCAACCGGTCGACGATGATCTCCAGGTGCAATTCACCCATACCCGATACTATGCGTTGCGCGGTCTCCTCATCAGTTCTCACCTTGAAGGTCGGGTCTTCAATCTGAAGATAGCGCAGCGTATCATCCAGTTTTGCGTCATCCATTTTTGTCTTGGGTTCAAGACTGACAAAGATCACCGGCTCGGGAAACTTCATCGATTCAAATGAAATCGGATGTTTTGTTGCACAGAGTGTATAACCTGTCTTGCACTCCCGGATCCCCGTAACCACGCCGATCTCACCGACCGCCAGGCTTTTAGCCTCTTCCCGCTTGTTCGCATGCATCAGTAAGAGCCTACTCACCCGGTCGACCCGGTCTGGAGGAAAGATGAGAACCTTGTCACCACTATTGACCTGCCCCGAGTAGACGCGCACGTAGTAGATGAGGCCCAGATGGGGGTCGGTCTGCGCCTTGAAGATCAATGCCGAGAACGGTGTTTCTGCTGAAGGCGGCCTCTCTTCTTGCTTCTGCGTTTTCGGGTTAATACCCCTGGTAGCCGGTATATCAACCGGTGAAGGAAGGTAATCGAGTACAGCGTCGAGCAATTTCTGCACGCCCATATTCCTGAGCGCGGCCCCGCAAAAGACTGGAAAGAAATGTAGATTTAAGGTTCCCTTTCTTATCACGGATTTAACCTTGTCAAGGGGAATGGCAATCTCGTCAAAATAGCTCTCGAAAATATCCTCATCATACTCAGCCAGCGTCTCCAGCATGTCACTACGGTATTTGTCGGTCATTTCGCGGTATTTGCCGGGCACCTCTTCTTCTCTGAACCGAGACCCCAGGGTCCCCTCTTCCCAATATACTGCCTTGTCCCGCACGATATCCACTAATCCGTAGAACCGATCCTCATCGGCGATCGGTATTTGAAGTATGAGTGGTTTCATCGACAACTTGGTCTTCAGCTGGTTGATGACGCGAAAGAAATCAGCACCAACCCGGTCCATCTTGTTCACGAAGGCAACACGTGGCACGCGGTACCTGTCCGCCTGCCGCCAGACCGTTTCACTCTGCGGCTGAACACCGCCCACCGCACAGAAAATCGCGATCAATCCATCGAGGACCTTCATCGAACGCTCGACCTCAACTGTGAAATCCACATGACCGGGCGTGTCGATGATGTTTATCCGGTATTCTTTCCAGTATGATGTCGTGGCGGCCGAAGTGATCGTGATACCCCGCTCGCGTTCCTGGGCCATCCAGTCCATGGTCGCCGACCCCTCATCCACCTCACCCATCTTCCGGATACGACCCGAATAGAAGAGGATGCGCTCGGTAGTAGTCGTCTTCCCCGCATCGATATGCGCGGCCAAGCCGATATTTCTTATCTTCGCCAAATCAAACATAGGTTTTAGTATAGCGATTTATCGATAATAGTCAATCAGGGCACATGCGCGTCATACTACGGTATTCTACGCTCTCGTTTCACGGCCGACCTTATTTCTATACCATTATACTTGCCCATGCCAACGGGCAGTTTCCCCAGGCATACAATGACAAACCCCTTCTCGATATCCGGCAGCGATCCAACCTTTAGTATCTCTCCTCTCATAAATTTCTTCACCTGATATTCCTTCATCTCAACACGGTTTCGCGTCGCGTGGCGTCCGATTAGCTGAATCAGATCATTATCCGGCTTAATCTCTTGATCATAAACCTTGGCGAATTCCAAACCCTTACGCAACACCTTCACTTCGCGAAAGGAGAAAGCCTCTCGTGTCGAAACATAACTCTCATCACGACCCCGGAAAACGGCGTGTGACTTGAACCGTTCTTGAGCAACACCGAATTTTCTGGCGAGAAGACCAAGCAATGAATTATCCTGCTCGATCTTACCGAGATAATCCATACGAGGTTTCTGAATACCCCTCTTGGTGAAACGGGCAATGAAAAATGGTGCGGTATCATTATCCTGGGGTAAAACACGGGCACAATGTTCAACCCGCGGATCGAAGCGGACACCCTGCCAATCCTTGATACCCGGCCGCAGCTTGAACCCCGCGACCTCGACGGGTAGTAGTTCAGCCTCGGGATATTTTTCCAGGAGGTAGGAGACAACCATTTCGTTTTCTTCCGGGGCAATCGTGCATGTCGAATAGACCAGGGATCCACCCGGTCGCAGCGCCCGGAAAGCCGCAACCAATAAGCCGATCTGCAGCCTGGACATGCGCTGTATGTTCTTGATTCCCCAGTGAAAGAGCACTGCCTTGGATTTGCGTATCGTGCCCTCTGCGCTGCAGGGTGCATCAATCAATATCCGGTCAAAATAATCAGTAAACACCCGATGTATCTTCTGCCCGTTAACGCTGATGACCACTTCGTTCAGCAAACCACAACGCTTTATGTTATGCGTTAGACCACGTATGCGTTTCCGGCTGATCTCGTTAGCCACGAGCAGACCACTATTGGCCATCAACTGAGCGATCTGCGTGGTCTTTGAACCCGGTGCAGCACAAAGATCCATTACCACTTCATGCGGTTTTGGATCGAGCACGATGACCGGTATCATCGATGCCACCTCTTGAACATAGATCAACCCCAGACCGTGAGTAACGTGATTACCCAAGGCATACTTGCCTCTCGCCCGAAAGCCGTCCTGATAGAATGGCAATTTCTCTAACTTAATATCGCTGAGCAGCCGGATGATCTTCTCCCGTTCTGCCTTGAGCGTATTCACACGCAGCGACTGAACGATTGGCCTACTTATGTAATCCATGAAAACATCGAAGTCCGGTATAATTGATTCATACCGGGTGTAGAGTTCATTCAGTTTCACTGATTATTTTATAATTGGAATAGATAAAAAGTCAACCCAGAGTGGATCGCGATTGTGCGTTTGCTCGGTGCCATAGTATTGACTACGATAAGAATATCAATAAGATTTGTTGATGCAGCGCAGCACGAAGGCTGTTCTCCCGCAATTCATCGAGTTGGGCAAGCACAAGATCGATGACCTCGCCTCAATACTCACCCGGCACAAGGTTACTCACCGCAAGGTGCTTGTTCTCTATGATGATACTACAGCACGTATTAGAGGAGAAAAAATCGTGGCGACCCTGCGCAGAAAGGCTGAATCGGCTCAGGGCGACATTGTAGAGAACAGCGATACGGCTAATGTTAGTCGTATCGAATCAGTAATCAAGAACAATGGGCCCGGTCTGGTCATAGGCTTTGGCGGCGGTAAGGTATTGGATGTAGCTAAACTGGCTGCTGGATCGCAGCATGTGATGTTCATCAGTGTTCCCACTACGCTTTCCAATGACGGCCTGGCCTCACCCGTATCAGTCATCAAGGACGCACGCAACATCCCGGTCAGTCACATTACCGTACCTCCCTACGGCGTCGTCATCGATATCGATGTCGTGAAGAATGCGCCACGTCGGCATCTGCTCGCCGGGGTGGGCGACTTGATGAGCAATCTCTCGGCCGTGTTCGATGCCCGTCTTGCCCAACAGCAAAAGGCCGAGACCATCGACACGGATGCCCTAGCCCTGGCCGAAGCCGGCGGGGTGAAAATGCTGGAGCTAAAAACACGCGCCATCGGGAGCACTATTTTTCTCCGTAATCTGGCCCAGGGCCTTATCAAGAGTGGCTTCGCCATGTGCATCTGGGGTACATCACGACCGGCAAGCGGCAGCGAGCACAAGATTAGTCATTCGATCGACCACTACTTCCCGCCGAGCAAGGCTCTGCACGGAGAACAAGTAGGTATTGCCGCGATTTTCACAATGGCTATGCAGCACAACACCTGCCTGCGCCCCCTCAGGGCATTCTACGACGGCATCGGTTTTCCGACCAAGCTCAGTTATCTCGATATCAATACTGACGAGTTCGTTAAAGTGGTTTTGCATGCTACCAAGATCCGGCCCGAACGGTATACAATTCTCGAGAAATTGAAGCCGACCGCTACCGATGTCCGGCGCGTGCTCAAGAGAGCAGGGCTCTAGGCATTGGGAAAGCGAGCTTTCAGCGCATTAGGGGCGGGCATCTGGCGCATACCTGAGCACCCCTATCGCGCCGCGATGACAAATCGGCCAGGTGATCATCTGATGATCACCCATGCTTTGATACCATTGACAAATTCCCCTTTTTCTATATAATATTAGTCTGTCTGGATTTTGTACGCCCATCCCGCACTTCTGTGCCTGGATAGCTCAGTCGGTTAGAGCACGTCCTTGGTAAGGACGAGGCCGCCGGTTCGATTCCGGCTCCAGGCTTAGCACAGTCGCGGGCAGGATTAATTTTTTTTAAGGAGGCTAGGTATGGCGAAGCAAAAGTTTGAGCGGACGAAGCCGCATGTTAACATTGGGACGATTGGGCATGTTGATCATGGGAAGACGGCGTTGACGGCGGCGATTACGCGGGCGTTAGAGAAG
>JASFEK010000159.1:0-4799 GCA_050124875.1 Caldifarciminota bacterium
GACACAGCGTTCGGCAAGTTTCATGGCTTGATCCTTGGTATCGCCCTTCCGTATGCCGAGTAGTACAAGCATACCCTCCTTGATGCTCGATATGATTCGGCCATCTACCCTGACCTGGGCCTTTGATACCCGCTGTATCAGGGCAACCATGTTCTATTCACGGAAATGTTCATTCATTCAATAGAATTAGTACGGTGTCCGCCAAAGCGGCTGCTGCCAGCGGTGCTGAACAGGTGACGATATTGCCGCTCACCTCAATATCTGAATCCGTACACCTTGCGCACGCTTTGCCGATCTCATCCCTTACGGTTGGAGATGCAGTCACGATCCTGCCCTCGAGTATGCCCGCATTGGCAAGTATAATTGGAGCCAGGCACATTGCGGCGATCGTCTTATTGGTAGCATTGAAATCCCGAACAACCTGATGTAAGGTTTCATTGTCCCATAGTATCTTACACCCATCCCCTCCGACAACGACCAGCCCATCGTAGTCCTTTGAATTCACCGCCTCTAGCGTGATATCCGGAACCACAGTCATTCCGGCCATGCCAGTTGCAGTTGTAGTATCCGTCGAGGCGACAGCGACAGTTATCCCTGATCGTGTGAACAAATCGAATGATCTCTTAAATTCATCATCGCTGAAATCCTCATGCGCAATCACCATCAAAATTGACCGCGCAATATTAGCATCCTCCTGTCCTTGTTGGACGCTTTTCTTTTCACCACCACCGCACGCAACAAAAAGCACGACACCTAAGGACAAAATTCGATTCATCCAGGCCTCCTACTACAAGCGGGAGACGGGACTCGAACCCGCAACCAACGGCTTGGAAGGCCGTGACTCTACCATTGAGCTACTCCCGCATGTTCAATTATATCAGGCTATCACTGAAAGTCAACACGAAAGACGGCCGTTACTTGTTGACAACCCATGCTAACCGTATAAGATAAAATAAACAATGCAATCGAACAGAATTCCCACGAGATACATTCCGGTAATGCATTCGAAATTATTCAATGAGCAGATGGTTTTCTAGGAATATGAATGGTCGACAAGAGGTAAACGGGAGGAACGATGCTCGAGAAGATATTTAGTTTGGAACAACACGGCACAACCGTAGCACAAGAAATAGTCGGGGGATTGACGACATTCATGACCATGGCTTACATAATCTTCGTGCAACCGGCCGTGCTTTCGGCAGCGGGCATGGATTTTGGCGCGGTCATGGTCGCTACCTGTGTATCGAGTGCGGTGGCGATTTTTTTGATGGCCTTTCTTGCTAACTACCCGATCGCCCTGGCCCCAGCTATGGGGCACAATTTCTTCTTCGTCTACACTGTGTGCTTGGCCATGGGTATTCCATGGCAAACAGCCCTGGGTGCGAATTTCATATCGGGTGCGCTCTTTATCGTCCTTTCGTTCTTTGGATTCCGCGAATCCTTGGTCAATGCCATACCCAATTCTCTGAAGCAGGCGATTGCGGTCGGTATTGGCCTGTTCATCGCGCTCATCGGGTTCCAATGGGCCGGGATCGTCACCTATACGCCAGGGACGATTGTCGGTCTAGGGAAACTCAACAGCCCACCAGTGCTCCTCGCGGTCTTTGGTCTATTCCTGATCACGATTCTCTACACGCTGAAGATCAAGGGTGCGATCGTACTGGGCATCATTATCACGGCTCTGGTCGGTATACCCTTCGGCATCGTCAAGTATCACGGGATTGTTAGTGCTCCACCCTCGGTAGCACCGACTTTTTTCAAGTTGAACATCGGTGCGGCGTTCGTTCTTTCATTATTGCCGACGATCTTCATCCTCTTCTTCCTCGATCTTTTCGATACTGTTGGAACACTCATCGGCGTTAGTGAACAAGCAGGTCTCGTGAAAGATGGTAAGCTGCCAAGGGCACGACAAGCGCTGCTGGCCGACGCCTTTGGGACGGTTACCGGCGCGCTAATGGGCACCTCTACGGTCACCAGTTATATCGAGAGTTCCACGGGCGTAGCTAGCGGCGCGCGCACCGGACTGGCTAATGTTACTACCGGCCTGCTCTTCCTCATTGCATTGTTTTTCTATCCGCTGGTAAGGATGATCGGCGGCGGTTTTGGTGTCGATGGAGGCTCGCTCTATCCAGTAACTGCACCAGCGCTGATCATCGTCGGTACACTCATGATGTCGGGCGTAACGAAGATTGACTGGAAGGATTTCAGCGAGGCGATACCCGCGTTTTTGACGATCGTCATAATGCCCTATGCCTTCTCTATCACCGAAGGCATCTCGGTCGGGTTCATCTTCTATACACTACTCAAGCTGGTAACTGGTAGAATAAAGGATGTCCATCCTATATTGATCGTGTTCGCCGTCTTGTTTGTCTTAAGATATATATTCTTAATGTAATGCCTGGTTCTAATTTTCAATAACATCAACATTAGCAGTGATTGGAGGTTGGATGTTGTTAATCGCAATACTCTGTTTTTCGCCGAATCCGTTCTACGAAGCCAATTTCACTCCGTTGCCCATCCGTTCGCTGAGTGTATTTGCCAATCCCGCCGGATTAGGCATACGCACTGGTGCTGAGGCCTTCGCCTCATACTATCATGATGCCGAGAGGATCGAGGGCGGTGTGTGTGCGAGTAATCTAGGCTTTGGTATGCTCAAAGATGACACGATAACGAATTACGAGATCGCGGTCGGCTACAAGCTGCCCGGAGCATTCTCCCTGGGGTATGCTTATGATTTCGGCGACTCCTCGAGTCATATCCTGGGTGTTCAATGCCGCCCCAGTGAGAAGCTGGCACTGGGATACAAAACGACACTCGGTCAGACTAAATACATGTATGCTGGTATTGGCATCATGCCCTACCTGGACTATATTGTCCTCAACTTCGAGATCGAATACGAAGGTATTGAGGAGATTTTCGATTATTATTTCGGTGCGCGCTTGCAGCCCTATGAAGGCGTGAGCGCTTGTTTCATGTCTGACGAGGAGTGGCACTGGCATGCCGGGATTGAGCTTTCATTCGGCTATATGAAGGTGTGTGGTCTATATTCAAATGAGGAACAGAAGTGGAGCGCGGGTGCCCTGTTCTCAGCCCAAAGATACACTGGAGTATTGCCTTAAACTGGTTGAACATTCACATTAACCGAGTCTATGTATTCCTTTTTATAAAAGGAGCAACTGTAAATGATTGAACTAAATTATAGGTAATTCAGCCTCTGATTCGGCGCCATTTATAGATGCGCCTTCTTGGAGTCCTACTTAACGACCACTATTTTTGCGCCCTGTCCTGATGTTTTACTGAACCTAACAAAATAGACGCCTACGGGCAATATCAGCGACTGTTCTGGCTCTGTAGCTCGGATGACCTTCTGTCCCAGAGCATTATAGACGGTTAACGGGTAATAGGCTTGATTCATGGTCATATGGCCAAACTGGATACCAGAACGCACAGGGCTGGCGAAAACGGGCATAGGTAGTAATCCAAAGGCTAGCCGATTCTCATCAATGCCCACGCCAGGGTTCGCGTTTCCCGGTGTCAGGGTATCATAATCATTGAAATCGACCGCATTATTATCCGTATCCTGGCCGTCTGGGTAGCGCCCGAGACTATGACCATAATCAACATCTGGCGCCGGTAGCCATTCGCCCGTAAATACCCAGCCATTCAGCTCGCCGTAACCTACCGCGTCGATTGTAATCCCATTATAGCGCAGCTCGAGGTTATCAGGAGCATTCTGAAGGTTCGCCAGGGTGTCGACCAGGTCGACATTGGGTACGGCTGAATTGTCCCCGATCACGAAGAAACCGTCACCAGGTATTGTTTGACCAGCAAGATCGATGACCGCGTAATCGACACCGCCATTACCGTTGACGCCGACCAGGGTAAAGCCATCCAGGCTGGTCATACCAGGACCGAAAAGCTCGGTGAAGCACCCTGAATCCGCACCCGGGGTGTCGTAGTATATTTCGTTGATATATATGTTGAATTCACCGACAATGTATGCATTGGTGTCTGATATTACGTTCAACCCGTCATTGTCCACGAATTTCAGGTAATAGAAAACCGTATCCCCGCTCGATTGTCCGGGTATCTGGTAATAGAAAGTATCGTTTGCCGCACTAGTATGGCCTAATGTTGTCGGCGAACCCAGATCGTTGACACCGTAAAAGAGCGTGTCATGGTCGATCGTGCCGTTGTCGATCACATACGCGTAAATTTCTGAAGAAACCGACGGACCGGGGTTGGTCGGTGTATGCCAATGGCGCAATACTGTGGGCGGTTGTGTGGCAGGAGGACCGAAATACGCGTCATCCACATAGAAAACTGCTCCGCCGGTCCACGGAGGATCAACATCATAACCTCTGATTACATATCGTACGGAATCGGCGTTTGATGGTGAAAGACTGAGATCATACGTCCATAACTGCCAACCTGTTGAATCCTCGGTGTACATATTTGGCCATTCGCTTGATATATAAGCTCCTGCGCCAAACCACTGTACTCCACCACGTACTCTTCCAGCAGGGTCATCGTCGTAGACCCAGAACGACATTCTATACAAGGTGCTAGGTTGTACATAAAGTCCTTGGTAGAACTCAGCCTGATTTGCCGTTGTTGAATAGAAGCTGTCTTTAACACTGAAGTTTCCCGAATGGACGATCACGTCTTCCTGGAAGAGATCAACAAAATCGCTCTTTTCCCAGTGCTCAGGTATGCTTCCGGCCCACGTTTCAAAACCCGGGTTCTGCAAAAGATTCTGCGCAAACCCAAGTGTAACCAGTACCATGATTGAAAATATG
>JASFEK010000160.1:0-4764 GCA_050124875.1 Caldifarciminota bacterium
GGTTTGATGAGCGAGCGGATGTGTTCGAGATTCTTAGGCATGAGGAGTACAACACTCCCGATCTTGCTCAAACGGAAGATGAATGGGTATGCTTGGAAGAACCGCTTGGTTTCATCCGGGACCGATATTAGGTACCATTGTTTCTCTGCTACACCCAGCGGTTTGAACGGTCGCCGGAACCGTTTCTGGCTCAGTTTTAGATACAGGGGTAGGAAAATGGTCATTGTGCCTTTTTTCTTCGTCTGCTGACATAAGTCGGTTCGACTCGATCCCGTATAACGTCCCGCGTGATGATGCATTTTGAGACGCCTCTTAGATTAGGGAGGTGGAACATAATATCGAGCATGTGATTTTCCATTATTGAACGCAGCGCACGGGCTCCGGTATTGTACTTTTGAGCCTGTACTACGATTTCCTGCAAGGCATCATCAGTGAATTCCAGTGTTACCCCTTCCATCTGAAAGTATTTTGCATATTGCTTCAGTAGCGAATTCTTCGGTTTGATGAGGATCTCGGTCAGTGCTTCCCTGGATAACTTGTGCAGCGGCGCGATGACCGGCACGCGTCCGACGAATTCGGGCAGCAACCCGTATTTCACTAGATCATCCGGCTCGACGGACTCGATGACACGATCGTAGTTGTCTTTCTTGTCACGCGCTTCCCCAAGAAATCCGATTGCAGCATTGTTCAGTCTTTTTGATATCAGCTCTTCAATGTTGGTGAATGTGCCACCAAGAATGAAGAGGATGTTGGAGGTATTCAGCTTGATGTATTCCTGCTCCGGATGTTTCCTACCTCCATGGGGTGGAACATTCGCTTCGGTTCCTTCGAGTATCTTGAGGAGTGCTTGCTGGACACCCTCGCCAGAAACGTCGCGGGTTATTGACGGAGAATCGGCTCGGCGTGTGATCTTATCTATCTCGTCAAGATAGATGATACCCAGCTCAGCGAGCTGGACATTGTATTTTGCAGCCTGGAGCAAACGTAGAAGGATGTTTTCGACGTCTTCGCCAACATAGCCGGCCTCGGTTAGCGGTGTTGCATCCGAGATCGAAAACGGTACGTGAAGGAGACGGGCCAGGGTTTGTGCAATGAGTGTTTTACCCGTGCCGGTTGGTCCGACCAGGAGGATATTGCTCTTCTGTATCTCGACGTCATTGCTTTTGCTCGTGATCCTCTTGTAGTGATTATATACAGCGACAGATATCGCAATCTTCGCGCGTTCCTGGCCTACAACATACTGGTCGAGAAAATGCTTTATCTCGGCCGGCTTTGGCAGGACGAAATTATCCAACTGAGAGAATTCCCCTTCGTCTTTGATGATGTCTCCGCACAAACGGATACATTCATCACAGATGTATGCCTTGTTCCCACGAAAGATCCTCTTTGTCGCCGATTTGGGGCGTTGGCAAAACGAGCAAACAACTCTGGACATCAGTGTTTGCCTTTTTCGAGAACTTCGTCGATGATGCCGTACTTCTTGGCTTCAGGAGCAGACATGAAGTAGTTACGGTCTGTGTCTTTCGAGATTTTCTCTTCGGACTGACCCGTATGTTTGGCAAATAGCCGGTTCAACACCTCTCTGATCGTGAGGACTTCTTTGGCGTGTATGGCTATGTCTGAAGCCTGACCTTGAAAAGCACCCTCGGGTTGATGGATCATCACCCGCGCATGGGGGAGAGCGTAGCGTTTGCCGGTTGCCCCCGCGGTAAGTAGTAGTGCAGCCATGCTGGCTGCCATGCCGATACAGATCGTGGAAACAGGTGGTTTTACAAACTGCATTGTGTCGTAGACCGCGAGCCCGGACGATACTATGCCACCTGGCGAATTGATATAGAGGTTGATATCCTTTGCCGCGTCTTCAGCGGCTAGGAACAACAGCTGAGCCATTACGAGATTCGCCACGTTGTCATCAATGGGCGTACCGATGAAAATGATGCGCTCTTTTAAGAGCCGGGAATAGATATCGTATGCGCGCTCACCCCGTCCAGTTTGTTCAATGACGAACGGTACGGGTATCATTCTTGGCCTCCTTTGGACTTATGATGCGACTCTTTTCGCTTATTTTGGCGTTCTTGTAGAGAAAGTCCATAACCTTCTCTCTGCTCAGAACGTCCCTGAGGTATTCAATAACCTCATTACGGTTTTGGTCACTTAGGGTCATGCCTGTTTTGGTCACGAAATCCATTATTTCGGACTCACCCACTTGGAGATCTTCCTTTTCTGCAATCCTATCAAGAATGAGATTGAACCTTATTCTTTTTTCAGCGACATCCCAGAATCTTTCTTTGTTCGATTCGGAGTCGGGCAAGTCATATTCCTTCAGTATCTTCTCATAATCGTGCCGGACGAGAGGCTCCGGTACATTGAAAACCGTGCGCTCGAGCACGACCTTTGATATGGCTTCTTTCAGCCCATCTTCAATTCTTTTTTCTTCCTGATGCTTGAGGTTCTCCAACAGCTTCGTTTTCAGTTCTTCAACACTCTTGAGATTGAGTTTTTTGGCGAAGTCGTCATCGATGCCAGGTAGACTCTTCTCTTCTATTTTTTTTACGGATAACCGGTATTTCTTGTCCTGAGCCTCGACCTCTTTGGTTTGTAACTTCTTGATGCCGACCAGTGTTCGGTTCACCTCGTCGGGTAATGACCGGTCGCCGATCCTCACCGTCTGATCCGTTTCCTTGTTCGTTTTCTCGCCTTCCTGCACCTCGATGTCGAGGGTCACATAGTCATCGACTACCGCAGCACGGTCGACTTCCCTTATTTCTGCATGCTGCTCCTTGAGGGCATTCAGCCCTTGTTCGAGCAGGAATTCGTCGGGCATTGGCGATTCCTTGAAGACTTCGACGTTGACGTAATCCTTGACCTCAAATTCAGGAATGACCTGGATATGCATTTGAAGCATGATCGGATCGCCCTCTTCGACTTTGAGCAGTTCCGCCTGTGATGCTGGTTTCCATTTTTTCTCATCCAGTACTGCTGCGTAGGAATTCTTTATCAAGCGGTCCATCGCCTGTACCTTGAGACTGTCTTTGTATCTACTCTGTACCAGTAGCCTGGGTACACGGCCCTTGCGGTAGCCATCGATTTTTACTTCCTTTTGGAGCTTGTTGGTCTCCTCGTCGATGATCTTGTTGAGTTCAACAAGCGGTACCTTTATCTCTATTTCTTTGTCGGTTTCACCGTTCTTGGTAACTTTATATTCCAACGATTTTCTCCTTCATGGTGCGAGGAGGGGGAGTTGAACCCCCATCCCTATACGGGGCTGGATCCTAAATCCAGTGCGTCTGCCTGTTCCGCCATCCTCGCAGATGTAGATTTTTCAACATCCCTACAGTCATTATAGTCTAAAAGATAGCAATTGTCAAGTTGAACCAAGTTTACGGATATTGTACGTTGCGACTTGTGTGTTTTAGTTGACGTTGATCGTGAATTTTCTGGGAACAGAGTAGGTTGGGGTGATGTGTTTCGGTAAAACAACTTCCGCGGGCAGCTCATAATCACCCGGCTCCAATTTGGTGAGATTTATCTTCACTTCGATATCATCCAATTCGAGTTCATCGATCTTTTCTCTTGTGCCAGTAACAGTGAGCGTATCTAAATAGCTTTTATTCACTCTCACACTCTGGGTCGGAGAATAGATGAGTACCAAGGGCACGAAGGTCAGCGTTTTCTGCGTTGCCTCGGCGATATCGACTGCGACGTTAACGCTCTTCCGGTTCAGGTTGAGCAGTGCCGATGGTATCTCAAGTCTGAGCTCTTTCTCAAATGAGCGGCTGCGGTTCCTGACACTCAATGTTTCCGTTGCTATTTCGTTTATATTCCGGAGCGTTCGTTGCGGCCCGACAACAGTAACCGTATCGAGCGCGGATACTCGGTTGATTGCGTACCCCTTTTTGAGTGCGTCCTTAACCGGGACTGCGACCTCAACTCGTTTCTGGATCTTATTGTCGATTGTGATATCGAATGCCGGAGTATTGTAATCAATGCGTAACGGGCCGTAGCCCACCGGTATTCTGAGTGCCTCGGTTGACAGAGTGGTCGTGCCCGGGGTTTTTTCCTTCAGATCACATTGTGCCTTGGGCGGTGCTGCCCATATGCTGAAGAGGGCGCCGCCGCGGCCATGAAACGTGACATCGATCCTCGAGACCGAATCGACGATCATGAAAGAATCGGAAAGGTTTGTGTATATTACCTGGATTTCCCGTCGATATGAATAGTTGTTACCGATGGCGACGTATATCCATAATCCAATAGCGAAAATGATCGCGAAGATCTTTCTCGCCGGGTCGCGCGTGATGAAGCGGAGAATCGATCTCAACATCTATCAGATTATACATATAGTTCTTGTCGAATCAAGTTTTGGGTTTGACTATTAAGCGTGGTAAGCTTGTGTCGGTCCCTTGATATGGCTGTCGTTATGACCAGAATACCCAAACGAAAATTGCACTGGCGAGGACCGCGAATATCGTGAAGGGAAGACCCACCCTGGCAAATTTACTGAAATTTATATCATACCCTTGCTTCTTGAGTAACCCGACGGCTACTATATTCGCTGATGCCCCGATCGGCGTTATATTGCCGCCAACTGTCGTACCGATGATGGTTCCGAACAACAGCAGGTATACGGGATAACCGTAGGATGAGGCGAGCATGGGTATTATACCTGCCATCGCCGTGAAATAGGGTACATTATCAACAAAGGCCGAGATGATAACGGAGAATACGACCAGGAGTACGTAGGTTACCAGGAGGTTGCCCGAT